>JALHNR010000035.1 GCA_022843525.1 Methylocystis sp.
GCCCCTCCTTGCCCGGAGCGTTGCCGGGCCGCTGGTCGCGGCGCGGCGGCCGCTGCTGCTTGTCCTCAGCGCCCTGACCGGGCGCCTGCCGATGCGCGCCGGCCTCGCGGGGGCGCGGAGCGGAATGGACGTGGCGCTGCGGACGCCAAATCTCGATAGATTCCGGCTCGGTCGGCGCGGCTTTGGCCGGCGCAGCCTCCGAGGCGGGCTCTTCTCGCGCGTCAGTCGCTATCGCCTCTTCTTCGCGCGCCTCGGCGCTTTCTTCCACGGCGACGGACGCCGCCGCCTCCGTCGGCGCTTCATCGGCGGCAGGCGTCTCGACTAGCGCCTCCTCCGAGGCGGCCGGTTGCCACGCGAGAGCGGGCTCCGCTTCCGCGGCGACAGGCGCCTCGGCGGCGGCGCTTTCGGCCTGAATATCCTCGCTCGCGGCTTCCGCCGGCTTGGCCGCGGCTTTTGGCGTCACCGGCTCCATCGCAGCCGCGGGCACGATCGCAACGGTAATCGCCGGCCCCGGACGCTGCGTCGAAGCATAGCCGAGCGACTTCAGGATCGAGGAAAAAGCCTCGCCGGAACAGCCCGTGAGCGAGGTCATTGCGACGGTGACGACGAAGCCGTCGGCGTCGGCCGCGCCGGGCGGCGGCTCGCCTGCGGTGAGCCCTGGACGGTAGGCGATCGCCGGCCGAATAAGATCGGCGAGACGTTCGAGAATGTCGACGCGAACGACGCGCTCGCCGCAGACTCGAAAGCCGGCGGCGCGATAAAAACCTTTGGGGATCGATGCGTCGGCGGCGAAGGAGGTGCGTCCGGAGGCCGCCAGATGCGGCACTTCCTCCAGACCCCTCACGTTTTCGAGACCGCCATGATGCAGCGCCCAGAGCAGCGCCGAAAGCGCGCGCGGCGCCGGCTTGAGGAGCGCGGGCAGATAGATGTGATAGGCGCCGAACCGCACGCCGAGCTTGCGCAGCGCGGCGCGGTCCTCCTGGGAGAAAGCCTTCACGTCCTTGGCGACGCGCGCGCGGTCCAGCACGCCCAATTCTTCCGCGAGCTGAAAGGCGACGCCGCGCGTCACCCCTTCCAAGCCTTCGCCCTTTTCCAGCTGCTCGAGCGGCCCGAGCAGCTTTTTGACATGTTGCGCGAGCCAGAGGTCGAGACGTTGCTTGACCTTCTCCAGAGCCGGTCCGGTCAGCTGCTCGTCGGCAAGCACGCGCGTCGTCGGCGCCAGCACGCCGGCGCCGGAAGCGATTTTCCCCACAGGTTCGCCGAGCCAGCGAATCAGGCCGTCATTGCCGAGCGCGAAGGCGTCGTCGACCGCGTCGAAGACGCGGGTCGCCCGCGCCTCGAACTCTCCAGCAAGCGCCTTCTGCGCCGCGGCGTTCAAGGTCCTGGCCGCTTCGCCCGCCGCGCCGGGGTCCGGCGTGAAGCGAAATCCCTGAAGGCTTCCGACGTGCTGGCCTTCGACCAGAACGTCGCCGGCGGCGTTGATTTCGGCTTCAAGCATCGCGTTCTCTCTTAAGCGGCGCGCCAGCACGCTGGTGCGGCGGTCGACGAAACGCTGCGTCAGTCTGTCGTGCAACGCGTCGGATATGCTGTCCTCTACCCGACGCGCGACGCTCTGCCAATGCTGAGAGTCGTCGAGCCAGCCGGAACGGTTGGCGATAAAGCTTGCGGTACGCACTTGCGCGAGGCGGTTCGACAGCGTCGCGATGTCGCCGTCGATGCGGTCGACCGCTTCGATCTGCCGCGCCATCCAGTCCTCGGGGATCTTGCCGCGGCGGGCGATGAACGCGAATATCGCCAGCGCGAGCTCGGCGTGAGCGGCAGGCGAGGTCTTACGGTAATCGGGGATTTGGCAGGCTTCCCAGAGCCGCGCGACATCGGCCGTCGTTTTGGCGTTGCGGCGCGCGATGTCGTCACGGCTCGCGGCTTCAAGCGCCCTTTGATCGTCTGCGACCCGCGCCCGCACCAGATCCGGATGCGCCGGCACCTGATCGAGAGAATGCATCAGCGCGTCGATCGAAGAAAAATCGAGGGCGCTGTTGCGCCACTGCAGCGTCTTCACTGGATCGAAGCAATGGTCCTGCAACGCCTCGATCAAGTCGTCGTCGAAGGGCGGGCAGCGGCCGGTCGCGCCAAAAAAGCCGTCGCTCATATGGCGACCCGCTCTGCCCGCGATCTGTCCAAATTCGGCCGGCGTCAGTCTCCTATGGCGCAATCCGTCGAATTTGCGATCGGACGCGAAGGCCACGTGGTCGACGTCGAGGTTGAGGCCCATGCCGATGGCGTCCGTCGCGACAATGTAGTCGACGTCGCCGCTCTGATAGAGTTCGATCTGCGCGTTGCGGGTGCGCGGCGAGAGCACCCCGAGCACCACGGCCGCGCCGCCGCGCTGGCGCTTAATGAGTTCCGCGATCGCGTAAACCTCTTCGGCGGAAAAGGCGACGATGGCGGTGCGCGGCGGCAGCCTCGAGATTTTCTTGTCGCCGGCAAAAGAAAGTTTTGAAAGCCTCGGGCGCGTGAAGATTGGGGCCCCCGGAAAGAGTTCTGTAACGAGCGGCGCCATCGTGGCGGCGCCGATCAGCAGCGTTTCCTGGCGTCCGCGCCAGTGGAGGAGCCGGTCGGTGAAAATATGGCCGCGGTCGAGATCGGCGGCGAGCTGGATCTCGTCGATCGCGACGAAATCCGCCTGGACGTCGCGCGGCATCGCTTCAACCGTCGCCACCCAATAGGCCGGCGCGCGGGGCTTGATCTTTTCCTCGCCGGTGATGAGCGCGACATTGTCGGCACCGACGCGCTCGACGACGCGATTATAGACCTCGCGGGCGAGCAGGCGCAGAGGCAGCCCGATGACGCCGGAGGGAAAGGACAGCATACGCTCGATGGCGTGATGCGTCTTGCCGGTGTTGGTGGGGCCGAGCACCGCCGCCACGCCCCTGTCAAACGGCTTTGCGCGGGGGGCGGCGCGGCTCGTCGGGTAAGACGGCGCGACTGTCATTTGTTCTTTGCTGCCTGACGCGCGCCGCAGCGCGCCTTCGTTTCATATCGAAACTTAGAGCAGGGCGCGAATTTACCTTCTGAACAGCCTGCGAACGAATCGCGCCCGAATCGCTGACTCTCGCCGAGTCATGCTCTGTTCCAACAATATATGGACGCGCGGGCAAATCGAAATGCCAGAACTTGCGAGAACGGCCCATCGATGGCGTTGCGCGCAGGCTGGGCGAAAGAGTCGCCGGCGGACTCTTTTCGGCGGGTCTGTCAACGGCCAAGATTATCCGGTTTGGCGTCTTACCGTTAAGCTTTGGGATTAACCGGGAACGCAGCAGGCACGAATCAGCCTTCGATCGCAGTTGCGGTTGCGTTCCGGCGAATTTGCGCGACTCTCAATCGCGTCATCGCCGCGTCGATACGAGGAGCGAGGAGAAAACGAGCAACAACGCTTAACGCTGCGTCCTTGTCTGGGACGCTTGGAAGAGGCGGCGCGGCGTTCGCGCGATTGGCCCCTCGTCGTTGCAGCGGCTTTGCGCGGCGCGCCTCTGCGCCTATTGGTAAACGCCAAGGTTGATTCGCATGTTCGGCGAGACTCCAAAACGGAGCGAACTCGCGGGGCGCGAACAGGGAATGCCAGGCCGGAGACGCTGCCGCGGTGGGTCAAGGGCGGCCGAACGCAAACGAACCGGGCGGGCCGTCATCGCTCGAGCAAGGGAAGGCTCACTGAAAGGGTTGGAGCGGGTGAAGGGAATCGAACCCTCGTATTCAGCTTGGAAGGCTGCTGCTCTACCATTGAGCTACACCCGCGTGAGGGTGATTCTATGCCAATCTGCGCGGCGCTTGGCAATGGGCGCGCAGACAATGCATTTCCCATTTGACAGCGAGGCGGGACGCCACTAACCGGAGCGCCCACACAGTCTCTCAATACAGGCGGGGCGTTCCCACGCTGCTTCTCGAGGACCCATCGACCGTGGCAAAACCCGAACTCGGCGCCAAACGCCAATGTCAGTCCTGCGGGACGAAGTTTTATGACTTTAACAAGGACCCGATCGCCTGTCCGAAATGCGGCGCGATTTATCAGGTCGTGGCGCTGACGCGCGCGGCGGCGCGCGCGCAACAGGAAGAAGAAGAGAGCGAACTCGAAAAGGAGAACCCGGAAACCGTGTCGCTCGAAGAAGTCGAGGAGACGGAGACCGTGGCGGAATCGATCGATGTCGAAGATGATGTGGAGATCGAGGGAGACGACGCCGAAGACGACACCTTCCTCGAGGAAGAAGAATCCGACGACGATGTGTCGGGACTGATCGACGGCGACATCGAAACTGACGAAGAGACCTGAAACTTCAGGGGCGGCGTCAGCAGCGCCCGCCTGCCGCGACAGCGCGCGCCGCGGCTTTCAGGTCAGTTGGAGAAAGGCGGCCGTTTTGGCCGCCTTTTATTTGCCGCGACGCCGGCGCTGCTGGCCGAGCCCCATCTGCTTGGCGAGATTAGACCGCGCCTTGGCGTAGTTGGGCGCCACCATCGGATAGTCGGCCGGGAGGCCCCACTTCTCACGATAGTCTTCGGGCGACAAGCCGTATTGCGTGCGCAGATGACGCTTCAGCGATTTGAACTTCTTCCCGTCCTCAAGGCAGATGATGTAATCATTGGTCACCGAACGCTTGACGGGAATCGCCGGCTTCGGCGGCTCGGCGGGCGCGACCGCGGAACCCACGCCAACGCGCAATAAGGCGTTATAGACTTCGCTGATGAGCCCGGGCAACTCTCCGGCGGGGACTGAGTTGTTGCTCACATAGGCGGAGACGATGTCGGCTGCGAGTTCAATGTTGTTGGCTTGATTCATCGGATTGCTCACCACTTCCTGTTGAGACGGGCGCCGCCCCCGCCGCCCTTGTTCAATGCTTTGCTGCATAGAATCATCGCCTGGCCGTTACTTGTTGACTGCCTAACAGAATAGTGCGACTGCATCAAGAAATATTATGCACTATTGGCGCGGGCCAATTCTGCATAGTTGATCCATCAGAATTTCGCGCGTTACGGCGATGACGGCCTCATGTTTTCCTTTTTTTTGCTTTTTTTTCTCCGCTAAAAAGCGCTGTTTGGCGCAGCCAACAGCGGAGGCGCTGCCATATGACTGGTTTCAGAGCCATTCGCGTCGACAAAGACGATCGCGGCCAACACGCCGATTACGTCGTCATGCGTGAGCGCGACCTGATGGAGGGCGACGTCGACGTCGACGTCGCTTTCTCGGCGATCAACTACAAAGACGGTCTCGCCGTCACCGGGAAGGGACCGGTGGTGCGTCGCTTCCCAATGATCCCGGGCGTCGATCTCGCCGGTCGCGTCACGCGCTCCGAGCATCCGGAATTCGCGGCCGGGGATATCGTGGTCGCGACGGCCTGCGGCCTGGGCGAAGCGCATTATGGAGGCTTTGCGGAAAAAGCGCGGCTATCGGGCGATTGGCTCACGAAACTGCCGCCGCCGCTGACGCCGGCGCGCGCCATGGCGATCGGCACTGCGGGACTGACCGCCATGTTCTGCGTGCTTGCGCTGGAGCGTCATGGCGCCCGGCCGGAGGACGGGCTCGCGGTGGTGACGGGCGCGACGGGGGGCGTCGGCTCTTTCGCCGTCGCATTGCTCGCCAAGGCGGGCTGGCGCGTGGCCGCCGTCACCGGACGCGCGAGCGAAGACGCCTATCTCAAACGCCTTGGCGCGTCCGAAATCATCGGCCGCGACGAATTGTCCGCTCCGGGAAAGCCGCTGCAAAAGCAGCGTTTCGCCGTCGGCGTCGACACGGTCGGCGGCGTCACTCTCGTCAATCTTCTTGCGCAGACGCGCTTTGACGGCGCCGTCGCCGCTTGCGGCAATGTCGGCGGCATGGCGCTGCCGGCGAATGTCGCGCCTTTCATACTGCGCGGCGTCGCGCTGCTTGGGGTCGAAAGCGTGCGCCCGCGCATCGCGCTGCGGCGGGCGGCGTGGGCCAGAATTGCGCAGGATCTCGATCCCTCCGCAATCGACGCCATGAGCGAAATTATCCCCTTCGATGAAGCGCTGGATCGGGCCCGCTCTATCGTTAAAGGAACGATTCGCGGACGCGTCGTCATCGACATGGGCCTGCATCTTCCGCTTTAAGATGTGGGTTGACAGGGTCGCCGCGCAAAGAAGAGGACCCCGGCGCCCCTGCCCTTCACGCTCGAAACCGCGACACAGAAACCTCGGCCTTTGAGCCGCCAAGCTAAGCCTTCGTAAGCGCGCGCGAATCGTCGCATCGACGCGCCAATTTCTCGACAAGCGCGCCCGTCTCGGCTCTAATGCCCGTGACGGCCCGCTTGGGCCGATTATTTTTGTTAGGGACGCTCGCCGCATCGGCGCGGCGAACGAAAGGTCAAAAGCGCATGAGTTCGGCTTTTACGAAAGAACAGGACGACGACAATCCGCGCGAGGATCTGCCTGACCGGCCCGTCAGTCCGCATCGCAATTTGGTCACGCCCGAAGGCCTCGAACAGATTGAAGCCGAGCTTGCGCGCCTTCAGAAGGAAATCGAACGCGCGACGGCGAGCGAAGACAATCACGCGCTCGCGCTGGCGCAACGCGATCTGCGCTATTGGTCGGCGCGTCGCGCCAGCGCCGAAGTCATCCGGGCGATCGCCGATCATTCGCATGTGCGGTTCGGACATCGCGTCGTCGTCGAACTCGAGGACGGCGAACGCCGCAGTTTCCGGCTCGTCGGCGAAGATGAAGCCGATCCGACCAAGGGTCTCATTCCCTATGTCGCGCCGCTCGCCAAGGCGCTGATGGGCAAGTGCGTCGGCGACAAGGCGGAGGTCATCCACCACAGCGCGCGTATCGTGGAGATCGGGTAGACGCGCGCGCACCACGTGCGGGCGCGCTTCGATGATCAGGCGGCCTTCTTGGCCGCCTTTCCCGCCTTCGAGGCTGGCGTCTTTGCTGCGCTCGGCTGTTTTTTCATTCGGCGCTTGATCGAAGCCCAGAGTTCGCGCATCTCCTCCGCCGCGACGCCGTCGGGGTTATATTCGCCGACCCCTCGCCCGAGCCGCGCCGCCTCCTGATAATCGACGCGCGACGAAATGAGCGGCGCGAGAAGGCCCCCCATCTCCTGCAGCGCCTTGGCCCCGAGTTCGACGCGCGCGCTCTGTTGCGCGGGCGGACATTGGTTGAGCAGAAAGGCGTAGTCCTTGCCTTTCTCCTTCACGCGCATGCGAGTTGCTTCCGACGCCCAGAGATCGAAGGCGTTGGGGCGCGCCGGAATGACGCAAAGATCGGCGGCGCGCACGGCCGCCGAAAGATAGTCGCCCTCCTGGCCCGGCGCATCGATAATGGCGAGCGTCACGCCCTTTGCGGCGAGCGCCGCAAGCGCCTTGCTCAGTTTCGACGGCGGCACATGTTCGACCGCGATGTCCGCGGCGCCGCGCGCGCGCGACCATTTGACCAGAGTCTGCAGCGGGTCGAGATCAATGATGAACACGCGTTCCCCTGCCTGGCGCGCGGCGACGGCGACGCTGCTGGCGAGCGTGCTCTTGCCGGCGCCGCCCTTCTGGGTGACGAAAGCGATTGTGCGCATGTGCGACGGTCCAGTCTTGTGATTGATGTCGACGCTGTGCACGCGATACTTAACGAAGGAGATCGAGCTTTCCGAACTCGTTCACCTATTTGTAATACTTGCGGCAGGGTTAATCGCGCGTTAACGGCTCGGCTTCAGCAGTCGAGACCCATGTCGGCCGCGCCTGCCCGTCCGTTGTTGGCGCCCTCTTCGCCAGACTCTTTTTTCAGGACGCCGCGCTCTTTTGGCGGATTCGGCTTCCAGAGATTCTCGCAAGCAACCCGCCTCGCTATGTTAATCAGTGACCATGTCCGATCTGTTCCAAGCCGCGAAGCTCGAAGACGACGCGCCGCGTCCGCTCGCCGACCGGCTGCGGCCAACGCGTCTCGATGAGGTGGCGGGACAGGATCATCTGCTTGGTCCCGAGGGCGCGCTGACGCGGCTCATCCGCGCCGGCGCGCTCGGCTCGCTTATCTTCTGGGGTCCGCCCGGCACCGGCAAAACCACGGTCGCGCGGCTCCTCGCACATGAAACCAAGCTCGCCTTCGTGCAAATTTCGGCGATCTTTTCCGGCGTCGCCGATTTGAAGAAGACATTCGAGACGGCGCGCGTCAGACGCGCGGCCGGCCAGGGGACCTTGCTCTTCGTCGATGAGATTCACCGCTTCAATCGCGCGCAGCAGGATTCCTTCCTGCCGGTGATGGAGGACGGCACGATCACGCTCATCGGCGCAACGACCGAAAACCCCTCCTTCGAGCTTAACGCCGCGCTGCTCTCACGCGCGCGCGTGATGACCTTCAAGGCGCTCGACGAAGCGGCGATCGAACAGCTGCTCAAACGCGCCGAAAACGCTGAAGCCAAACCATTGCCGCTCGAACATGACGCGCGCGAAGCGCTTGTCGGCATGGCCGATGGCGATGGCCGCGCGGCATTGACGCTTGCCGAGGAAATCTGGCGCGCCGCAAAGCCCGGCGAGATCTTCGATCGGACGGGGCTCGTCGATATCGTGCAACGCCGCGCGCCGATCTACGACAAGGCGCAGGAAGGCCACTACAATCTCATCAGCGCATTGCACAAATGCGTCCGCGGTTCGGACCCGGACGCCGCGCTTTATTACCTCGCGCGCATGCTCGCCGCCGGCGAAGATCCGCTGTTTCTCGCACGCCGCATCGTGCGCATGGCGGTCGAAGACATTGGTCTGGCCGATCCGCAAGCGCTCGTTGTCGCCAACGCCGCCAAGGACGCCTATGATTTCCTCGGCAGCCCCGAAGGCGAACTCGCGCTGGCGCAAGCGGTGATCTATGTCGCGACCGCGCCGAAATCGAACGCCGCCTATGTCGCCTTCAAGCGCGCGCAGCGCGTGGCGGAGGAGAAGGGCTCGCTGATGCCGCCGAAAGTCATTCTCAACGCGCCGACGAAAATGATGCGCGAAGAGGGCTATGGCGCGAACTACGAATATGACCATGATTCGCCCGACGCCTTCTCAGGCCAGAACTACTGGCCTGATTCGCTCTCGCGGCAGAAGTTCTACAAACCGGTCGAGCGCGGATTCGAGCGCGAGATCGCCAAACGCATCGACTATTGGGATCGACTGCGCAAAGAGCGCGGCGATTCATAAAAATGCGCACGTGAAGACGTCGCGAAATCGAGTCTTTCGCTGTTGCATATTGGTCACGTCCTTTAGCAAAAGCGACTGTGAACGCCTAAAACCGCAGCGTTTTTATTGACCCCTGGAATGTTTCCAACGTAAGCCTGAACCTATCGACGCAGTGTCGCAGAAGCGGCGATCCTATCCGGCGAGATCGTTTGGAATAGGGGCCGCGGGAACTGAATTTTACTGTAGAGGGGGTCACACATGACCAAATTGCCTGTCGCCGTCAGCCTCGCGCTGGCGCTTACCGCCGGCTCGGCGCTCGCCGCCGACCTTCCGCATTATAAGGGCCCCCCGCCGTTCATGCCGCCGCCGTTCTCCTGGACGGGCATCTACGGCGGCGTCAACATCGGCGGCGCCTTCGGCAATCAGGACAATCAGTGGACGCGTGAGAACATTCACTCCGCTCTGGGCGCGCCGATTTTCGGCGGCGTGGGTTGGAACCGCAAGTCCAACCTCAGCGGCGTGATCGGCGGCGGCCAGATCGGCTACAACTATCAATTCAATCCCTGGTTCGTCGTCGGCGTGGAAACGGACTTCCAGGGCGCCGGAATTCAGAACACCACCAACGGTTGGGGCCCGGGCGTGACGACGCCTGGGATCGCCATCCCGGGCGTGCTCTCAAGCGCTTATGCCGGCGCCGGCACCGTCACCAGCCGCGTCAATTGGTGGGGCACAGTCCGCGGCCGCGTCGGCGTCACGCCGTTCATGCCCAACCTGATGTTCTACGCCACAGGCGGCTTCGCTTACGGCCAATCCAGCAGCAACTTCAACTATGGATCGACGCGCGGCATCTCCGGCGCCATCCCCTTCGGCCCGTTCGCCATCCCCTATAACATCACCTCGGGCGCCTTCGGCAGCGCGAGCTTCGACAACGTCAAGACCGGCTGGACCGTCGGCGGTGGTTTCGAATATGCGCCGCTGATGTTCCCGAACTGGTCGTTCAAGCTGGAATATGACTATGTCGACCTCGGCCGCACGACCCTGACGACCCTTGGTCTGGGCACCACGACGTTGGCGATCGGACCGTTCGCCGCATCTGCGCCGTTCTTCAACAGCGCAACGACGAGCGTTCAGACACGCTTCCATGTGGCGCGCGTCGGCCTCAACTATCGGCTGAACTGGTTCAGCGCGCCGTCGGCGCCGGTGCTCGCCAAATATTGAGCCCACGGCAAAGCGGCAAACTCGACGCAAATAGAAGCCCGGCCTTTTGGCCGGGCTTTTCTTTTTGAAAACTGCGGCATGTTCAAAAGAGCCGCGAACCGCTGCATGGACCGGCTCAGCCAACTCCTTTAAAGAAAGATGAACCAACGCCGGGCGCGCGATATCCCCTAGCGTCCGCGGCGGCCAATGGCTCGAGCGGCGCGCCAACGCCACGCCTTTCAGACCGCTCGTGACGGAGCTGACTTCGCGATCATGACCCGTTATCGGTCCGTCCTGGTTCTTGCCGTTCTCGCGAGCCTGGCGATTGGCGCCGCGCTGCCGTCGCTCTTTGGCGCTATGCGCAGCCGCGTCGCGCCTGACCGCCAAAGCGAGGCGACTGAGCCCGGACCCGTTGACGGCGAAGTCCGGCTTTCCGCCGCTCAGATCGAAGCGTCCAAGATCGCGACGGCGAAGGTCGGTCCTGGCGTCATTACGCGCCGGATCACGGCGCCTGCCGCCGTCAAACCCGATCCGGACAAAATCGCGCGCGTCGCCGCCAAGGTCGCAGGCGTCGTCGAAGAGATGCGCAAGCGCCTTGGAGACCAGGTCGCGCGCGGCGAAACCATCGCGATTATCGACTCCCGCGAAGTGGCCGAAGCGAAAAGCGAGTATCTCGCCGCATCCGCGAATTTCGATCTGCAGAATGTGCTTTTTCAACGCGAAAAAGGACTGTTCGAGAAGAAGATCACCGCAGAGCAGCTGTTTCTCAAAGCCAAAACCGTCTTCATGGAAGCCAAAGTGAAGCTCGATCTTGCGCGGCAGAAGCTCGCCGCGCTGGATATGAGCGAGCAGGAGATCGCCGCCCTCCCCTCTCAGCCCATCGCCGATCTTCGCCGCAAGGAGATCCACGCGCCGATCTCCGGGCGCGTCATCGAGCGTCTGGTCAGCGTCGGCCAGCCCGTCGGGGGGGAAGGTCAGGCGAAGGAACTCTACGTCATCGCAGATCTCTCTGTCGTAGAGGTCGAACTTGCGGTGCCTGCCGCCGATCTCGGCCTGTTGCGCGATGGCCAGGAGGTTCGGCTGCAAAACGCGGAAGGTCGCGGATTCGACGGAAAGATCACTTATGTCAACGCGCTGATCACGCGCGAGACGCGTTCGGGCCAAGTCCTCGCGCGTTTTGCGAACCCCGATTTCGCACTGCGGCCGGGCAGCCTGCTGGAAGCGGATATCTCGCTCAAGGAGACCCGTGTGAAGCTCGAGGCTCCGCGATCGGCGGTGATGATCATCGATGGCAAGCCCAACGTCTTCGTTCGGACTTCCGCTGGCTTTATCAATCGCGAAATCGAGTTGGGACGTGGCGATGATGACTCGGTCGAGGTCGTCGACGGCCTGAAGGAAGGGGAGGAAATCGCCGTTTCTAACGTCTTTCTGCTGAAGGCCGAGCTCGGAAAACAGAGCATCCCGGAGGAATGATGCGCGCGGACGGCCTTTTGTTCTCGTTTCCATCGATTCAACCGGGTGCCTCTAATGCGCCTTCGACCGCCAGTTGCCGTCGATGATCAAGAATCTCATCGCCTTCTCGGTCCGAAGCCGGTGGCTCGTGGTGTTGATGACAGCGCTCGCCGTGCCGCTTGGCGTCTGGTCGCTCGTGCGATTGCCGATCGACGCCGTGCCGGACATCACGAATAACCAAGTTCAGATCAACGCCTTTGGACCGGCGCTTTCCGCCTTCGAGATCGAAAAACAGGTCACCTATCCGATCGAGAACGCCATCGCGGGAATACCTGGGCTCGAATATACCCGCTCGCTTTCCCGCAACGGCTTCGCCCAGGTGACGGCCGTCTTCGGCGACAGCGTCGATATTTATTTTGCCCGCCAACAGGTGGGCGAACGCCTGACGCTCGCCAAGGATTATTTTCCACCCGGCGTAGAGTCGCATATGGGCCCGGTCGCCACCGGGCTGTCAGAGATCTACATGTGGTCGGTCGCCTACACGCCGAGAGGCGGGGATGAACCGGCGCCGGAAGGAAAGCCGGGCTGGCAGAGCAATGGCGATTATCTGACGCCGGAGGGGCAGAGACTTCGCAACTTGGTCGAAATGAACGCCTATCTCCGGACGGTGCAAGATTGGATCATCCGGCCGTTGTTGCGCACCGTGCCCGGAGTCGCCGGCGTCGACTCGCTTGGCGGCTACGTCAAGGAATATCACGTTCAGCCCGACCCCGCGAAAATCTTCGCTCTCGGACTCTCCTTCGCCGATCTCGCGGGCATTATCGAGCGCAATAACATCAGCCGCGGCGCAGGCTACGTCGAGCGCAATGGCGAGGGCCTCGTCGTGCGCAGTCCGGGACGGCTCGAGTCCATGGACGACATCGCCAAGGTCGTCGTGTCGACGAGAAGCGGCACCCCCGTGCGCGTCGAGGATATCGCGGAGGTGGGCGTCGGACGTGAGCTGCGCGTGGGCAGCGCCAGCATGAACGGCGAAGAGGTGGTGATCGGCACCGCGCTGATGCTGATCGGCGCCAACAGTCGTGAAGTGTCGAGCGCCGTCAATGCGAAGATGAACGAAATCCGCCGGCTGCTGCCGCCCGGCGTCGAAGTGCGCACGATCTTGAACCGCACCGTGCTCGTCAACGCCACGATCAAAACGGTCGCCCTGAATCTTGTTGAGGGCGCCGCGCTCGTCATCCTCGTGCTCTTTCTTATGCTCGACAATTTTCGCGCGGCGCTGGTGACGGCGATGGTCATACCGCTGACGATGCTGCTGCTGGGCATCGGCATGCATGTCGGAAAGATCAGCGCCAATCTGATGAGTCTCGGCGCGCTCGACTTCGGATTGATCGCCGACGGGGCCATCATCGTCACCGAGAACTGCTTGCGCCGTCTTTCGCAGCGTCAGGGCGCCTTGAGCCGCACGCTCACGCTGGAAGAACGGCTGACGACGGTCATCGATTCGGCGGTCGAGATGCGGCGGCCAACTGTCTACGGCCAGGCGATCATCATCCTCGTCTATGTGCCGATTCTGACCTTTTCCGGAGTCGAAGGGAAGATGTTCCATCCGATGGCGATGACCGTCATCATGGCGCTCGCCTCCGAATTCGTACTGTCGCTGACGTTTTTTCCGGCGATGATCGCCATTGCGCTTTCAGGTCACGTGCGCGAATCCGAAAACGTTGTCGTGAGCGCCCTCAAGCGCGCATATGAACCCATTTTGAAATGGGCGATGGCTGCGCCTTTGAAGCCGATCGCGCTGGGCGCGGGCGCCTTCGTCCTCGCGGCGCTTCTCTACCTGACGCTCGGCGAAGAGTTCGTGCCGACGCTCGATGAAAAAGACCTTGCGATGCAGGCGAACCGCATTCCCAGCGCGTCGCTCACGCAGTCGCAAGCGATGCAGTTCGAGATCGAGAGCGCGCTACGCAGTTTTCCCGAAGTCGACTATGTCTTCTCCAAGACCGGCACGGCCGAGATCGCGACCGATCCCATGCCGCCCAATCTGACCGACACGTTCATCATGTTGAAGCCGCGCGACAAATGGCCCAACCCAGGCCTCGACAAGGCGGCGCTGATCGAAAAATTGGGGGCGCGGCTCGTGCAACTGCCCGGCAACGCCTATGAGTTCTCGCAGCCCATTCAACTGCGCTTCAACGAATTGCTCGCCGGCGTGCGCGGAGACATCGCGGTAAAAGTGTTTGGCGAAGACTTTAACGTCATGTTGAAGGCGGCCAACCAAATCGCCGGCATTCTCAATTCGATCAAGGGCGCGAGCGACGTCAAGGTCGAACAAGTGGCCGGATTGCCGATCCTCGATGTCGCCGTCAACAAGGGCGCGATCGCGCGGCTTGGCCTCAGCGTCGCCGCCGTGCAGGACGTGATCGGCGCGGCGATCGGCGGACAAAGGGCTGGAGTGGTGTTCGAGGGCGATCGCCGCTTCCCTATTGTCGTCCGGCTGCAGGACAATTTGCGCGAGGACGCGCAGGCGTTGGAGTCCATTCCCGTCGCGCTTCCCGGAGCGGCAACCGACAATGCGCCGGTCGTGCTGCTGAAGCAGGTCGCGAAATTTTCAATTGTGGACGGGCAAAACCAAATTTCGCGAGAAAACGGCCATCGCCGCGTCGTGGTCACCGCCAATGTGCGCGGCCGCGACATCGCGTCCGTCGTCGATGAGGCGCGGACGAAAATCGAGTCAAAAGTTATCCTGCCGCCCGGCTACTGGATTGCATGGGGCGGCCAGTTCGAGAATCTCGCGGCGGCGCGCACGCGTTTGATGATCGTCGTGCCGGTCTGTTTTTTTCTCATTCTTCTGCTGCTCTACTCGGCGCTCGGCGCGACGCGCGACGCGCTGCTGGTGTTCACTGCGGTGCCGCTGGCGCTTTCCGGCGGCGTCGCCGCGCTATGGCTGCGCGGCATGCCCATGTCCGTCTCGGCCGCGGTCGGCTTCATCGCGCTCTCTGGCGTCGCTGTGCTGAACGGCCTCGTCATGCGCACCTATATTTCGCAGTTGATCGCAGGCGGCATGCCCGAACGCCAGGCGATCTTCAAAGGTGCGATGACGCGACTGCGCCCTGTCGTGATGACGGCTCTCGTCGCCTCGCTCGGATTTCTGCCGATGGCGCTTGCCACGAGTACCGGAGCCGAAGTGCAAAAGCCGATCGCGACAGTCGTCATCGGCGGCCTGATCAGCGCCACGCTTCTCACTCTTGTCGTTCTGCCGGCCCTTTACGCGTTCTTTTGTCGCTCGCCAGAGTCAGCTTCCGCGCAACAAAGCGAGGGCCGACGGTGAGGGTGCGCGGCGTCGCCTCGGTCCTGATCTGCTTCGTTCTGAGCGGCGGCGCGTCCCACGCCGAAACCTTGATGGGCGCGATGTGTCGCGCCTACAACGCCAATCCGCAGCTCAACGCCGGCAGAGCGGAGCTGCGAGCGATTGATGAGAATGTGCCGCAGGCGCAGGCCGGCATGAGGCCGCGCGTTACCGGCGACGCCTATCTTGGCGTGCAGCGCAATCGCTATATCACGCAACAACGGGACGTCGATCTCAACGACACCACCCTCACAGCCCGCACAAAGAGCATCCAAAACGGCGGCAGCGTTCCTCGCTCCGCCCAATTGACGTTTGAGCAGCCGGTCTTCGACGGCTTCAAGGCGCGAAACGAAACGCGGGCAGCGGAGTCGGGCGTCTTCGCCGGGCGCGAGCGACTGCGGCTAACCGAGCAACAGGTCTTATTTGACGCCGTCGCCGCCTATATGAACGTCTTGCGCGACACGGCGGCGCTCAAACTTCAGGAAAGCAATGTCGCGGTCCTGAAGGAGCAATTGCGTCAGACGCGCGAGCGCTATCAATATGGACAGATCACGTTAACCGATGTCGCGCAGGTCGAGGCGCGGCTCGCGGGAGGAAAATCTCTCGCCGGCGCGGCGCGCGCCACGCTTGACGCCAGCATCGGCGTCTATCGCAAGACGGTCGGCGTCGAGCCGACGAAGCTCGCGCCGGGCGCGCCGATCGACCGATTGCTGCCGAAGTCGCGCGAAGCAGCGGAGAGCATCGCGCAGACCGAACATCCGTTCATCCTCGCGGCCCTTCACGACGCCGACGTCGCCGATCTCGACATCAAGGCGCTCGAAGCCGATTTCATGCCCAAACTGTCGATCGTCGGCGATATTTTCACGCAGACCGACATCGCCGGCATCGGCAACCGCAACATCGGCGGCAGCGTCCTGGGACATCTCAATGTCCCGATTTACGAGGGCGGCCTGACATCCTCCCGAGTGCGCCAAGCCAAGGAAACCGCCGGGCGGCGCCGGTTCGACGCCGATGTTGCGCGCGCCGAGGTTCTCTCGCTGGTGCGCGCCTATTGGGGGGCGCTGCAGGCGGCGAAAACTCAGATTTCAGCAGCGCAAACGCAGATCGCCGCGGCCGAGCGCGCGCTTTACGGCGTGCGGGAAGAGGCCAAGGCCGGTCAGCGGACGACGCTTGAGATTCTTATCGCGCAGCAGGAGCTGCTCCATGCGCGCATCGCGCTCGTCATCGCTCAGCGTGATCGCGTCGTCGCCTCCTATGCCGTGCTCTCTTCGCTCGGGCGGCTTTCTTCGGCCTGGCTTGGCCTTACGCCAAACGGCTATGATCCTGTGATTCACTTCGAGCAGGTGAAGGATCTCTGGGGCGACCCGACCACGCCCGACCGCTAAGATTTACGACGCGTCGCGAATGCTGCGATAAGATGCGAGAGCGCTTCCCGATCACATGGGAATCATGTGATCGATAAGGAATCGCTCAAAATCAGAACATTGGAGCAGGTTCTCGTCGAAAAAGTCTGTCAACTTTTTCGGAACCTGCTCTAAAGTTTAAAAAGCGGACGCGCCCTGGGCGGCGGAAATCATAAAGGTTGAGGGAGAGGACATCATGCGAGGCGCTTTCACAACATTCGCCGTTGCGATGCTGCTGGCGTTGCTACCGGCGATCCCGGCCAATGCTTTTTGCATGTTCGGCTGCAATCCGACTGAAGCGCATGCGCGGCAGATTTTCGAGAACTTGCTGAAGCAGCGCGTCGACAAGCCGTTCAAGATCGTCGAGTTCAAACAGACGATGACCGAGCGCCTTGAGATGCACGCCACCGGAGAAAAGGGCTACGAGATCTTCTTCAATGCGCGGGTCGAGTTTCCGGAAGGCGCAAATCTCGAATGCAAAGCTGACGAGGCTGGAAAATTTCCCGAGGGCTGTTCGCCGAGCAACCATTATGTGACGGCGCCGCGCAGTTCCGATCCCCCGGGCAAGCAATATATCGCGCCCGGCTCAACGGTTCTGTTCGATGAGGAATATCGCTTTTACGAAGCGGGCAGCGGCTGGAAGGGCCCGGACGGGAAGGTCTATACGGTCGACTGACAAAAAAACGGGCGCGCATTGAATGCGCGCCCCGTCTC
>JALHNR010000036.1 GCA_022843525.1 Methylocystis sp.
AGCCCGACGGTCTTGCCGGAGCCGGTCGGGCCGACGACGGTAAAATTGCCAACCTGCCGTCGATGGAAGTTGAACCAATAGGGCGTCTGGCTCGTCGTCTCCAGGACCGAGATTGCCGGCCCCCAACGATTCCAGTCCTTCTGACCGACCGCGAAATTGTGAAGCGACGCAAAGCCGACGAAATTACGCGAAGAAATCAGCGAGCGGCGCGCGATATAACCGAAATTTCCGGGTAACTGCGCCCAAAAGCACGGCTCCGCGTTCATATCTTCGCGAACGATGATCGTCCCGAAATTCTGCAGCTCCTGCGTCGCGGCCTGCACGCAGGATTCCATCTCGCGGATCGTGCGGCCGAGCGACAAGACCGTCAGATGATGGTAGCCAAGCACCGTCGCCCCTGTGACGAGCTCGTTGCGGGCGATCGTGATCGCGGCCTCGACTTCCGTTCCGGCTTCGTCGGAAGCCTTGATCTGGCGCTCGACCTTCGAAATATGCGTCATGACGGGCGCGCGATCCTCGAGCGCGAAGGATTGCGACACGATCAGCTCATGGGGAATGCGGAGCAGTCCGTCGAGCATCCCCGCCCCTGTATATGCGGGATATTCACGTACCGAGAGCAGGGCCCCGAACCGCGTATCGGCCGATGACGGGCCGCGCAGCTCCATCGCCTTTTTGCCGAAGGTGACGCGTTTTGTCGGGAGATAGGCGTCGAGCGGCATGCGTGGCAGCGCAAGGCTCAGCGGCGCGCCGCCATTGATGAGCATTGCCAGAAACTCGGCGATTTCCGAACAGACGACGCCGTTGCGCATGACGCAGCCGAGGGCGCGCGGCGAATAGCTCGCCATCTCCTTGCAATAGTTTGCCGTCGTGTCTTTCAGTTCGCGGATCGCCTCGCGCTCGATTTCTTTTGTGTCGACGCCAAAGCCCTTGCGGAAGAGAGTCGCGGCCCTCTCCGCCATACCGACCTTGCCGACGAAGCCGCGCCGGATGATCGTCACATAGAGATCATTGACAAACATGCGTTTTGTTGTCTGTCCCGCCATGTAGCGGCGATCCAGTTCCCGGCAGAACCAGTTGTCGAAAGCGCCGCCGATTTCGGGGACGACCTCCCGGCGTATCGTGTGGCAATAGACGGCGAAGCGGCTATCGTTCATCGCGCGCAGCAGCGTGTTGCGCGCCGAGAGCCGCATGTCGATGTCGGCTTGATCGGCCGTCTGGAAGCAAAAGCCGCCGATTTTCACGACCATGAGGAAATGACCGTCTTTGGTTTTGACGATCTGTTCCTCTATGTGGCGCAGATAGGGAATATGTTTCGCAATCGCGGCCTCTTTCGCCTCGATCGCGCCGAACGTTAGAGACCGCAGAATGTGCTTTGCGAGTTTCGCCACGTCGCCACCTTATGGCTGATAGGAGTCGCCGCCCCAAAATCGGTGATTGCGGGTAATCGGGCACTTGCCGAAGCGCGTCAGGATCACATCGACAAAGCGATTGTCCCGAACCGTGAGCACATAGGCCACGGCATGGATCGGCGGAAACAGCAGGAACATCAGCAGATTCTTCGTGTTGATGAAGATCAGCACGACAACGCAGCATTCAAGAACAAACAGCACATAGGGAACGCCGAGCATCATAGGCGGCCGCGTCAGGCCGCCAACGAGAGGGTCTAGTTTGGGCCTTCTAAAAGCCATCAGCGTCCCCCCATCCCGCCGGTGAGTGACGTGACGACCTGCGCTGCCCCGAAGATCAGCGCGACGCCGATGACGACAGAAAACGCCCATCCCCACGGAATGCGCGATGTGAGCGCGAGATACCCGACCGCCGCGACGGCGACCGTTGCGGCTGTGGTAGCGAAGGTCCCCGTCATAAAATCGAGAACGCTCGACAGCGCGGTGTTGAGCGGCTGAAAGGTTGCGGATGAGGCCAGCGCCGCGTCGCTTGCCGCAAAAATCAAAATGCAGATAATGAAACTCAACAATCGACAATCGCGCCCATTCCCAAACTTCATTTCTGCTCTCCCTGATCATCGCTGCTGACGTAGAGCACCGAGCCGCCGATCCATTGCTGCCCTTTGACGTCAGTCTTGGGTTTCTCCGAAGTTTCTTGAACGGTCTGCTCGTGGAATCTGGATTGCTTGGTCACGCCCCCGAATTGCCGCGTCGAAACCCCTTCAAGGCCGTAATATTTGTTGGTTGCGTTCGCGACGTAGCGCACCGTCTCCGCAATCGCCGGCACGCCGCGCGACCGATAAACCCGCTCAGGCCCGGCGTTGTAGGCGGCGGCGATCAGCATCAGGTTTCCGCCAAATTGTGCGCTGAGGTCTCTCAGGAAGAGCATCGCCCCATGCACATTCTCGGCAGGGTTGCATATGTCGTGAACGCCATATTGGGCCGCTGTGTCCGGCATCAGCTGCAGGGGGCCGCGCGCGCCCTTGTATGAATTGACCGCCGCTCCGTCATTGGATTCGAGCCAAAGAATCGTGAAAGCGAGTTTTTCATCGACGCCGACGCTTGCCGCCTCGCGCGCGACAAGCTCACGCAGGCTTGCGTCGTCCATCGCGCTTTCACAACGCTCGCTGAGAGCGCCTATTCCGGTCAGCGCCGCGTCGATCGACGCCTGATGCATCTTGGCGGGCGGCTGAGCGACGGGGACGTCCGATTGTGCCGCCGCGTCAACGGCGACGAGCCGCCCGAACCTCTCTGGCACAACTTTGGCCGGCGCATCCTGATGAACACCTTCAGCCCTCGTGATCACTGCGGTCGGCGCGCTTATGCGCGCGCCGTGCTCTTGTGCGTGGGCGTTTAACGCTGGGAACACGCAACACAGGGCAGGCAGCAAAAGTTTCCGCATGGCGAAACTCCTGTGGAGTCGCCCCTCCTGTAACGCGCATCTAATAAAATGGCAATCTCCAAAAAAGTGCGCTATTAAGCTTTCGAGGCGCGTCGTTGCGGCGGGCGCATTCGTGACCGCGCGCGACAACCAGTCAGGCGGGGCGTTTCATGTCGAATAACGAACCAAACAACCATTATTACGAGCCTGCCGTTCGGTCGTTAGGCCTCATTGAAGGCGCTATCATTGTGATGACCGTCGGCGCGATGGCGGTGGTGCAGTGGCTGGACGAGCAGCCCTTGCAGGTTTTTGGCTGGTTCCTCTTTCCGATCGAATTTCTGTTGAACGCTGTATTTTTTCCCGGGACGGAAACGCGCTTGCGAAAGAATGGCGCCGCGTTGCTTGAAGCTCTCCCGATGTTCTTGCTGAGCTACGTTCTGTATCGCTTTGCAAAAGCGGCGATTTCCGTTCTGCGCCTTGTCCTGCCGAAGCGCCCGCAATGAATTGTTGGGAGCTTTTGCGCGCCAAGAGCGCCGCGATCCTTCTTGTTAGCTGTTACTCCGCCGTTGCAATCGCGCAGACCTACACGGCGGACCCGGGAACTTGGCGCCCCGTCGCCTATTCGGACCTGACGTTCCCGCGCGGCGAAGCCAAATCATTCGCGTCGCTTTGGCAGGACAGGCTCGATGAGAGCAACAGGAAGTCGGCGCCCATCGATCCTGGTGGGCTCAATATGAGCATCGCTGTTGGCAATCGCGGCGCCAGCGAGTGGCATTTCTCGATCAATTTCCAGACGAAACTCGTCGCCTTCAGCGTGCTCAGCACGCCCTACCTGTGCACCGACGAGTATCCGTCGCCAACACAAGGTATCCGAATCAAGGTTTGCCCGTCGCGTCTCGCGACGTTTGAAAACAACAGCTACAGCGTCATCGACGGCGCCGCATGCTTTGTCGAGAAGACGCCTGGCGCGCCGGCTGAGGACTCGACCGCGACCGTCACTTATGCCGCTTACGATGTTCCGACGCGCACGATCCGCTTGCGCTACACTGTGTCGCATCAAGAAATCGACCGCTGCGCTCAATCCGTGCCACTTCACCCGGAGAATGCGGTGCGGTAGCGCGCCGTCAGCGGCTGATGAAAAGGAGCCACGCCATGCAGCACATCACCCTTCCCTCGCGATCGAGGCAGACCATGCGGATGATAGCGCGAGCGGGCGGCTATGAGCGTCAATCACAAAATCCGTCTCGGCAAGCGGACCCTCGGATTTTCTGTCGGCGCTTTGCGCCTTTGACGCCGCCGCGCGGTCGCGCCGTATCCATGGCATTGCCTGCCAATGTGAAGGAGGTCGTCATGAGCGCTGCAACCGTCATCGCGCTTTTCATCCCGCTCACCGCCGGCGCCGCGCAAGCCGAATCACATCGCCTTATCGCTCAGGAATTTTCGCTTGTCGGCGCCGGCGACTTGCAAAGCGCCATTTGGGCCGACAAGCTGCCGCAGCTTCAAGCGAGCCGCAGCGCCCTGCAGCGGGCGGCTCCGAGCGCTCACCTAAAATCGATCGCGCAAGTCTGGACGGCGACTTTCGCGGGAAACGGTCGCTCCTATGTCGTATCTGCGATCAATGACGGTTGCGAATCGAGCTCCGCGGCTGAGAACGCCTTGATTTGCCCGGTCCGCGTCGCCGAAGTTGTCGGTGGAAAGGTGCAGGTTGTCGCCGATACGACGCTGCCGATTTCTTCGGTGCGGGGCAACGCGGGCTACGACGCGTCATCGAATGCAAATTCGCAATACATGACCATCGCGTCGTTCGACCCGGTGTCGCGCGCAATTTCTTTTACCGACGTATCCGCCGGTCAGAGGACCGCGCTTTCCGTTCGCGTCAATCTCCAATAGCCGTTTGCCGCAAGAGGCTCGATATGCGACGCCACTCAGTCACAATAGCAGCGTTGCTTACCGCCGCGGGCGGCTTGCCGGTCGAGGCTTTCTTCGCGGCGGGCTGCACCAATCAGCATTATTCCGCGTCTGACGTCGCCGCCGCGATCCGAAACTGCGACAGCGCCAGTGACACACTGAAAAGCAACGCATGCAATTTTGGCGGAGCGGCGATGGCCGAGTCTGGGGGCAATACCTGCGAGTCGAATGGCAATAACTTTGGCGTCCTCCAGCTTACACGCGGGAATCTTCCGCAGGGCATGACGTCCGATGAATATCTGCGCCTCCCGATGCAACAGCAGGTGTGCACCTGGGCGCAGCAGGTCGGCAATTCCAATACACGCGGCGGCTACGCTACGCTCGCCAATAATCATAATGTCGGCGGAACGCCCGTCACATCAGGTATGTTAATGGCCTGCTTTCAGTTCGGTCAGCTGATCTGCAAAAACGACATCGCCTTCATGCAGTCACACGGCGGGGCTTGCCCAACCGCAGGCAATGGCGGCATGCGGGCAACAAATGCGACCCTCGCGAACGGTTCTGCAAACCTCGACGGAAATAGCCAGTCGATTTGCTCTTGGGGCGGCGCGATCCAGAACAAGATCAACCAGGCAGCCGCCACCTGCAAACCGGGCAATGGCGGAAATAACAATGGCGGCACTGAGTGCCCCGGCAACGGCACGACGCCGAATGGCGTCATCCCGCCGACGCCAGGCAACGCGCCCGTGCAACTTCCGCCAAATCTGGCCTGACGAAACCATGCGCGCCGCAGTACGACTCGCCCTCATCGTCGCATCGACGGCGCTCCCCATGCTCGCCAGCGCACAGACGCAAGCGGTGAGTGCGCTGCCAGTGTTCAATTTCCCGCAATCCGGCGTTACCTTCCAGACCGGCGACACTTGGTCCGCCAACGGTCAGACCTTTCGGCTCTATGGCGTTCAGAGCTGTATTCGCGGGACGTTTTTCACGAACTTGGCCAACGTCCGCACCGATTGTGGGGAGGCATCGGTCGCCTATCTCGCTGCGATCGTTCGCGACGCGAAGCCTCGATGCACTGCTATTGCGCGGGCTGGCGCGCCACCAGTCATCTTCTCGGTTTGCGCCGTCCATATCGGAAGGAATACGCTCGACCTCGGCACCGTGCTTATCACGCAGGGCTTCGCCTTCGCGGCGACTGACGCCGCCGGCAAAGCGACGAAATTCGAATACGCCGTCGCCGAGCGCGAGGCGTCGAAAGCAAAGCGTGGCCTTTGGGCTGCGGCCGACCTACCCCACCCGTCGAAGATCCTCATCGAAGCGGCGCGCGGCGCTCGACCGCGATAGCGATGCTGGTAAGCGCCGATGCCGTCGCTCAGCTCCTGGGCGGGCGACGCGAGGGACGTGGCTATCTCTGCCATTGTCCGGTGAAGATTCATGGAAAGCAACGCGGCGATCGACGGCCCTCGCTCAGCGTCAACAACGGCGACAAGGGCGTGATCCTGCATTGTTTCGCTGGCTGTGATCCGCGCGATGTTATTGCCGCCATCAACGCCGTTGACCTGAACGCGCGCGCCGAAATCACAGATCGACCGCGGCTCAAGGACAAGCCGGCACCGAAAACCACGAGCGCCTATGCGCGCCGAATCTGGCAATCGGCGGTGTCCGTTAAGGGGACGATCGCCGAGGGCTTCTTGGCGGAGCGCGGTCTACCGACCACGCCGCCGGCGTCAATCCGCTTCCTACCCTCCTATCGCTACGACAAAGAGCGGCCGCGAAGCGCCCTGCCCTGTCTTGTTTCCGCCGTCCAGGCGCCGACGCGCGAGATCGTCGGCGTTCAACTCACGTTCCTGCATCCGGGTGGCCGACGCAAAGCCGACGTCGAATATCCCCGGCGAGCGATCGGACCGCTTGGCGCGTCGATGCTTCGCCTCGCGCCTGTCGGCGCGTCGCTCGGCATCGCCGAGGGATTTGAGAAGGCATGGGCCGCGCAGTTGCTATTCGGCGAACCTGTATGGGCGACGCTTGGCGCCGACCGTTTCGGCGTCGTCAACTGGCCCAACGACGTGAAGAGGCTCACAATCTATGCCGACAACGATGAGCCCGGCCTCAAGGCGGCGCGCGAATCGCGCGCGGCGTATCCTGAAATTGCGATTCGCATCCTTTATTGTGCCGTCGAGGGTCAGGACTTCGACAAGCTTTACAAGATCGTCTCTGGCGATCGCGCCGAAGCCTTAAAACGCATCATCGAGGAATGAACGGCTGCTTGGCGCCGATATTGTTGAAAAACTGTTTTCGTAGTGGTCACGGAAAATTCTCGCCGCCGCTGACGCTGCAATCGAAAAAGTGCCGAGGGACCTACCTCCCTTGAAGTTAATCGAATGAGAGGCTCTCCAAAGTCTATTGAGAATGCACCACTCGGCAACCCCTCCAGTGACACGTCACGCCTCAAATTTTGCTGCCGTCTCATTTTTGAGGTTTTCAACAATATCCGGCAGAAGCAGACATTCAATGATGTGGGGTCATCACTTCGTATGCTGACTGATGGAACCGGCCCGTGTTTTCGTAATCGACCTCATTGGCTACGCTCGTCTCGAATAGTCCTTGGCCCAGCACAGAGTATTGACGAGTTGCA
Source organism: Methylocystis sp. (assembly GCA_022843525.1). GTDB lineage: Bacteria > Pseudomonadota > Alphaproteobacteria > Rhizobiales > Beijerinckiaceae > Methylocystis. The sequence goes on from JALHNR010000036.1 coordinate 7,367, forward strand.
TCTGCTCTATGGTGTGACAGGGAATTTCCAGGAGGCGCGGGCTCACGAAGATGACGGAGAGACAACGCGCGCGGCTGATAGCGACATTGAGCCTGTTGCGGCTATAGAGAAATTCGATATTCCGTGGCATGTCTTCGCCCGAAGACGTGGTCATGGAGATCAGTACCACGGCGGCTTCCTGCCCCTGCAGCTTGTCAACGGTACCAACGCGCGCGTCGGCGTGAAGAACATCCCGCAAATGGTTGACCTGCATGTTGTAGGGCGTGATGACCAGAATGTCGTCGTGACCAATCGTTCTCTTCGCGCCCTTGCGGTCGATCCAGGTTTTACCGAGCAGCGCCCTGTAGGTCTGCTTAAGGCGCTCGGCTTCCGGTGGGCAGCGTTGCGCGAAACCGGCATGGTCTACCGCGACGAAGCGCAGCCCCGTTGGCGCTAAGGTCTCATCCGTGCTCGCGCCGATATCAATACGCTGTTGATGCGCGGAAGGATCGGATAGGAGGCGTCCATCGTACACGGCCTCTGATATGAACCGACAGATATCCGGGTTCATGCGGAATGTGGTCGCCAGAAATATGCCTCGATCCGGCGGAACGGTCGCCAATCCCGCCAGCAAGTGATCGAGACCGGAAATACCGGAACCGCCCGGATGGGCGCCCTGAATGGGCTGCGACAACTGCATTTGGTCGCCGACCAGCACGATGTTTTTCGCCGAGACACCCATGGCGATGACGTTGGCGAGGCTCACCTGCCCGGCTTCGTCGACGAAAAGATAATCCAGCGCCTGGTCGAGATCGGGCCGCGCAAACAGCCATGCGGTCCCGGCAATAAGCTGATGATTGGCCTGCGCCGCCGCTGCGCCGTTGTTGTCCGTGTCGGCGATCATCGTGCCCTGAAAATACTGTTCTTCCTTGCTCGATCCCTTGATGCCGCTGAAGCTAACGCCCTTCTCCTTCGCGACCGCCTCCACGTCCTTGAGAAGATTATTGATGGCCTTATGCGAGTTGGAGGCAACGCCGATGCGTTTCTTGTCGGCAAGGAGATCGACAATGGCGTGCGACGACGTATAGGTCTTGCCCGCGCCGGGCGGTCCTTGAATAAGCATGTAGCTTTGGTCGAGGCGCTTGAGGGCTGCGACCGATCCCGCCAGCAGATCACTCCCCGGCTCGATAATGGGCGCGCCGGCCTTCTGGTTCGCAAGGCGCGGGACCGATTTCTTCATGATGTCGGTCAAGGCGCGGTACCGCGTGGAATCGTCCCCGATGACCGTCTCCGCGTAGCGCTGAATGGCGCTGCGCAAGACGAGATCGCCAAGGGGTCCTTTGGGAATGAGAGAAGCGCCGTCGGCGATCCGCGACCATTTCGGACCGAGCTTCAGCGAGATTCGCCGTTCATCTTCATCGAGCTCAAAAATTTCCCCGGCGGGTTCAAGGGTGCCCGCGCGCAGCACTTCATCATCGACGCGCATCTTGAAGTCCTGCGCCGGGAACGTGAACGAATAGACCATGGACTTCTTTTCCGCGCGCGGCGGGCGCGAAGGATCGGGGCTCAGAACGCCGATGCATTCGGCATCATCAATAAGCTCTTCGTCCTCCATCTCCTGCCGCGTGAACATCGCCCAATATTTGGGTTTGGCCTCGCGGCGATGGAAATCGAGAAGATAGGCCAGTAAGGTTCGCCACGGGCGGTCTTCCGGCCCGCAGCCGGTCGTGAGCGCCTGAATGTGCGCGGCGGTGCGCCGCTCCGCTTCGATGCGTTTTTGCTCGCGCGCGGGATCGACTTTCTCCGGCGCGATCTCGGTCGGCCAGGCCAAGCCGGCGGGACGCAAGGTGATCAGCCAATCGCGGCATTTGGCGAGCGATTGGCAATCAAGCTTGTTGTAGGCCTCGATTTCATCGAGCAGCTCCTTGGCGCCGAGGCGCCGGAAACGCTCATATATGATGATACTGTCGCCCGCCGTCGTCACCGCGCCGGAACGGGCGTCGGCGAGATAAAAAGCCTCGACGTTCTTGATGGAATAACGCGGCTCCGATATCCGCACGGCTTCGCGGACGACCTTATAGGGTCCACGAGCTTGTGCCGGCGCAGGATATTGTCGATCTCGGTTTCCCGCGTGCCGTGAAGCATGGCCAGGCGCTTCAATGCCGACTCTTCGTAGCTCGCGTAGTGATAGATATGGGCGCCGGGGTGAGCCGCGAGCCGCGCCGTCATGAAGTCAACGGTGTCCTCGAAGGCTTTCTTCTCATCTTCACGGTTATGGGCCCAATAGGCCGTGAATTGCTCCTGGCCTTTCTCGAAATGAACAAGGCCGAAGAGATATTCGAGCCCCATCGCGTAAAGCGGATCGCCTTCCATATCGAAGAACAGATCGCCGGGGTCCGGTTTGGGAAGCCTTGCGAAGCCGCGCCCCGGGGATGGCGGCAGCATCTCATGCTGGTTCTTGCCGGTATCGCGGCGCGCCACTTGCAACGCGGCTTGGGTGCGCAAACGTGACAAGACCTCGGCGTGCAGGTTTGGAATGCGCGTTGCGGTGGCAAGCTGGCGGATCGTCGTGACACCGCTGGCGCGAAGCTTGTCGATCTGGCTGCGGTTGATGTTCGCGACCAGGCTGAGATGCTCGGTCTCTTCCCATTCCGCCGTGCAGGTATCCGCCCAACGGCAGAAGGCGCAATGGCCACACGGCTCGGCTGGGACCGCTGGATCGGCGAGCGCGGCGCCTTCATCGGCATGAGCGGCTTTGGCGCAAGCGGGCCGGCCGGCGAGCTGTATAAGCATTTCGGGATAACGCCCGAGGCCGTTGCGGCGGCAGCCAAAGCGAATCTAGAAACCGCGCCGAAATAGAAGGGCGAAGGCGCCCGCGGCAAAGAGCCCCGCCAACTGGCGAGGCTCCGCCCGTCGAAGGCAGATCGCCTGCGGTCGGTCAGTAAGACGCGAGGATCGGCGCCGCGCCCCAGTTGAAGTGGTAGTTTATCCCCGCGCGCACGATATTGCCGTTGAACCGGTCGGCCGACTGCGTCGCGGCGTAAAGGCCGAATCCCGGCGGGACGCGGATGAGCGCGAACGCATTCGTCACGCGGCCGAGATCGTAATAGAGATACTCGACTTTCGCGCTCCAGTTCGGCCAGAACATCCACTCGAGGCCGCCGCCCGCGGTCCAGCCGACGCGAGTGTCGCTGGAGCTGCTCGCGCCGACGCCGAAGGGGGCGGTCGTTGAAAACTGGAAGAGGCCGAGGTCGTTCCGAATCCCGCCATAGGCGAGACCGCCAGTGCCGTAGATCAACAGCGTGGGCGTGAAAAGAAAGCCGACTCTGCCGCGAACAGTTCCCAGATAGTCGAGATTCCGACGCGCATCATAGGTTGTGAAGAATACCGTGGCCGCGAAGGGCACAGCCGTCAAAGCCGTCTGAGAGCCGCCGCTGGCGGCGACGCCTTGAATGTCGGCCTCCACGCCGACGAGAAAATTGCGCGCGAATTGCCAGTTGTAGCCCGCCTGCCCGCCGCCGATGAATCCATTGTTTTGCGCGGGCAGACCGGCGTTCGCGCTCAACGCCCAGGTGAAGATGCCGGCGCCGGGCAGCAGCGGAGCTGACGTCACCAAATTAGTGTCGTTCGTTTATTCAGCGGCATCCCTGCCGATATCGGGCGCCAGCAGCGCTCCGCGCAAAATCTCATTCCCGTCGGAAAAATCGTAGATGCTTTTGATCTTCTGGCCGTCCCAGACAAAACGGTAATGGGCGCCCTGTATGGCGCGCGGCAGCAAGGCGCCGTCGAAGACAGCAAGAAAGCGGTGTTCGCCGAAGCCCGGCCGGCAGAAAAGAACGCCGGGCGAACCGCTTTCGTGAAGCTGGTGTCCGATCTTCCGGCGGTCGGCGCTCGGTATGTTGGGATCGAGTTTCGTGAGGTCATGGAATGAGCCAGTTATGCGCCGGCTGAACACGCGCATGTCGAGCCCCATGGCGGGCTCGTCGGTGCTTCCAAGAAACTCCTCGCGACGTAACAGTGCCAACGCCAGGGCCGTATCCATGTCACTGGCCAGTTCGAGGCAGCCGTGGGTGGGCCCGAGAAAAAACGATCCGCGCGGATCCTTGTAGGCGAAGGGCGCGTGATTCCAGTTTTGGTATTGGCTGGCGGCCTTGTCTCCTTGCTTGGGCAGGATCGGAAGTTGATTGATGGCGGCCAGGCGCGGATTGGTGCGCGCCTCCAGCGCCTTCGCCGCCGCCTGCAGCTCGGCATCGCCCAGCCGCTCGTATACCTCGATGATGGGAAACCGCGAGGGGATAAGCTGGTAGCAATCCTGATCGAACGAACGCTTGGAATACATCGCCGTCAGCCTCCGCGCTGGGCATCAAGGTAAACGCGGACTGCGTAGATGTCGGTTAGCTTGCCATCGAGCATCACTTCAAGCGCGGAACGGCCGCCAAAATATTTGTTGGGCCGCTCTATCCACGTGTCGGCGGCATGAGGATCGGGAATGAGGATCTGCAGCGCTTTATAAAGCGCGGCGAGGTGCGAGATGCGCTCCTCGGTGTCGGCAGATAACAAGCCGCCGTCCTTCTTCCATTTATAGAAAGTGGACCGCGCCGGCGCGCCGAGCAATGTGATCTGCTGCTCGGTCGTCAGCTTCCAGGCGTCGGCGATTTTGAAAAACACGTCCAAGGCTCGGCGGGGTGTCGGAGTTGCGGGGGCTTGGGCGGTATTCGCGGCGGGGGTCATGCGGGCTCCATTAAAGTCCAAAACCGGACTTGACGTAGCATATTCGTTCGAATACAGATAGTCCAAGAACGGACTAAATATCTAATTTTGTCCGTTTCTGAACGAAAACGGCCTTTTGGCGCCCGATGTGGGGCGGAGGCCACAGCCGAAAGGACCGCACGATGGACCACAGCAACCATTCCGGGAATCCCAAGCACACCGAGGGCCAGCCTCCTGATTCGACCGTGGCGGTAATTGAGGAGGTGGAGATCGACATCGAGATCGAGGACCGCGAAGAGCCGATGGGCTTTTCCGTGGTTGTCGATGAGCGTTTCCATGAAACCGTTCGCGCCCGCATCGAGGCGACCGAGGAGATGCATCTCTTCGAGCACGGTCACGACAAGCCGCTCCCGTGCCCGCCGCATGGGCGCAAGGCCATTCGCCTCGTGGGACACCGCTGCCCGATCGTGACGCTGGAGGTTCGCTACGAACACCGCACGATCGAGCACCGCTTCGCCCCGTCGGAGACGGTGTTCAAGGCCTTGCAATGGGCCGTCGGCAAGAAGGGCTTCAACCTCGATCCAGTCGCGGCGGCGAAGGCCAACCTGATCTTGCCGGGGGCCGACGCGCCGCTGCCCCGTGAGGCCGCGCTCGGTAAATTCGTCAAGCACGGTCATTGCACGCTCGTCGTCGATCTCACCTTGAAGGATTTCAGCAATGGCTGACGATGCGCTATCCGCCGCGCAAAAGACGTTGGAAGCGCAGCTTCGCTCGGTGCGCTTCCGGGCCGGCGCCGAGCAAGGGCGCTGGCGGATCGTGCGTTACGGCTTCCCGAACCTGGAGGTGGACGTCACGGGCTTCGATCCGCCCACGGGGCACGGCGCGACGCTCGGGTTTCAGCTTCAGTGCGACAATTTTCCGGCGCTTGGCCCGTATGTCCAGCACTGGGATCATGCCGCCGGCAAACGCCCTCCTCCGATGACGAACAGCGTCGCTAGCGTGGTCGACGCGCTGAAGGAATGGACGGACCAGCCCGGAACCTATGGCGGCATCTATCGCCCGTGGCAACGCCTTGCCGCGCTGCATAACGGCTGGGCGTCGAAGCGACCCGATCTCGTGTGGCGCCGCGACCGACACATTACATTTATCATGGAGCGCTTGTATGAGCTCGTTTCTGAACACGCTGCTTGGCTGGGTCGGGCTCGCGCCGCCTAGAATTATCTGCGCGCGACGCGTCTGGGAGGCCGGCGTGCATGAGCTGGCGCGCCGCACGCTCGGCGAAACGCGGGAGAGCGGCGCCTATCTCCTCGGCCGGACACGCGACAACGGCATGCATGAAATTCTCGAGTTCGTCTTTTACGACGATGTCGACCCGAAGGCGCTGGCGACCGGCATCGTAACGATTCGCGAGACCGCCCTGCCCCGCCTATGGGAGATTTGCCGCGCGCGTGGCTACGGTGTTGTCGCTGACGTGCATGTGCATCCTTTCGGCTACGGGCAAAGCGCGTCGGATCGCGCGGGTCCCGTTATGCCCCGCGCCGGTCACATCGCCTTCATCCTGTCGAACTTCGCCCGCGACACGCCCAAGCCCGGCGCCATCGGGATGTACGAGTTCTTGGGCAACGGCCAATGGGCCGATCACAGCCCCCGCGGCCGTCGCTTTCTGAAACTGGCGTGATCGTGATGACGAAGCATTGGAAACGCTCGCGCATCACAAAGGCGCTGACGGACTCCGCCCGCGCCGGCTCCTTCAAGGAGGCGGAAGCGCGCCTCGATGCCGTTCGCATCGCAGTGGTCCTCGGGTTTGATCAGGGCGCGACCGCGGCGGGCCAGGCCGCGGCGCTGACCGCCGTCGCCACCGCGCGCAAATGCTTCGGGCGCGTCACGCTTGTTAGCCAGGCCGATGCGCCCTTGATCGCAGCCTTGCCGCTCGGCGGAACGGTATATGCCGCCGCGCGCCGATTGGGGGGAAATGTCTCTCGAACATGGCCCGCGCGAACGACGCACGCGATCATCATTGGCGAAGGACCAATCAATGCCCCATGGATGATCCGCTGTTGGTGGGGCCGCTGGCTTGCGGGAACCCGCGCTCGCGAAGAGACCTTGGGCGATTCAAGGCTCGCTCTTGCCGGCGTGTTCGCGGCGGCGCTAGCCATGCGCCAAATCTTCGCTTGCGTTCTTGCCGCGAAATCCTTGCGCCCGCGCGATGCCACCGTATCGCTCTGGTCGCCCTGGGAGACGGCCACCTCTGAAAAGGCGGGGCCCGAACGCTTCGACGTGCCGGATCATCTTTGGTTTCTCGGCCTCGGCCATCTTGGTCAGGGTTTCATCTGGAATCTGTGTCTTCTCGGGGCCAAAGGCGGCCGCGCCGTCGTGCAGGACGATCAAGCGATCGGCGAGGAGAACGAGGCCACCAGCTTGCTCGTGCTGCCGAGAAAGATCGGCACGAAGAAAGCGCGCATCGCGGCTAGGTGGCTGACCGCGGCGGGCTGGACCACCGACATCCTGGAGCGCCGACATCATGGCGATATCCGGCTCCTGCCCGACGATCCGCCCTATCTGTTAAGCGGCCTCGACCGCGTCGAGCCCCGGCTCGTTATGGCGCGGCACGGCTTCGACTACATGATCGACGCGGGTCTCGGCCATGGGCCGCATGATTTCGAGGGCATCCAGCTCCGCGTTATCGCCAAAGGCGTTTCAGCCGACGATTTGTGGAACACACCGGATGACGCGGTTGACGCTAAACTGGCGGAGCGGAAATCAAGCGCGGCCTACAGGGATCTGGAAGCGCGGATCGGACAATGCGGCATCGTGAGTTTCGCGGAAGCCAGCACGTCGGTGCCGTTCGTGGGCGCCGCCGCGGGCGCGCTGGTGATCGCGCAGGCCATCCGTTTGGCCTCGATGAATCCGACCGCGCGTTTTCTCCAAATGCAGATGAGCGCGCCGGAAATGGTCTCCGTGGGGGAGTTCACAGAGGAACCGTTGAACAATATGGGAAGCATCTCGACGGCATTGTAATGTGGCGCAGCCGCTCCTTTGAACAATAGGCGCGTGCGATGTTCTCGGGCACGGTCGACTCTAAATCAAATCAGTAAGGCACCTATCAGTTTGATGCGAGCGAGCAGCACCGGATGCCCGCTTTGGGCCCCATTTTTGTTACCTTCCTCAGATGACGAAAAACGAGGAAATGGCCCCTGCACGCTCTTTACTCACGCTCCTCGTTGAGATGGAAGCCGCGCAACTCGTGCAGTTTTTGGGGTCGCCGCGCGTTTGGCGCTGCTCGCCGCTTTGCGAGGCGACTCGACGCCTAGCAATTCCCACAAGCTGATGTCCAATCGTTCCGCGAGTTCCACGAGCACGAGCAACGACGGGTTCGACACGCCATCGGTGATGAGATAGAGCTGCGGTAGAGAAACGTTCAGAAATTTCGCGAATTCCTGTTTGGTCAGGCCACTCTTGCGAAAGCGCTCATTCACGACGGCGCCGATCGTCTCGACCATTTTCGGTCCGGTGGGATTTTTGCGGTCGCGAACCGGTTTGGCTTCGAGCAATTCGTAGAGCGGGACGCGAAGCTTTTTCGAGATTTCCGCCAACATTGTGATGGACGGGTTGCCGAGCCGCCGACGCACATAGCGAAATTGCGAGCCGGACATGCCGACGAATTCGGCGAATTCCGGCTTCGACAAGCCGCTCTTCGCCTGTTCGGCGATCAGTCGATTTGCAAGGTTTGTAAGATAAGGCGACTCGAGCCGATCAGCGATCGTGACGACCATGAGCCGGCGTCGTCGATCCGCCTCAGCATTACCCCCCTCTTTACCCGCCTTACGCGACCGCTTTGGCCCGCCGCCGATCATTTTGCCCCGGAAAACTCACGACACCGCCCCAACACTGTCATAGATTCTCGCGCGGCTGCCAAGGGCAATTCGGGACTTTTTGCCAGTTTATTAGACTTGGCCTGCTTGGCGTCGCGTCGCTGCGCGCCCAAAGCAAGGCTATGGCCGGTCAAGCGACGAAGGCGGGACAGTCTGTCGCCCGCGGCCGCGCGCCGGGCTTTTCGCTGCTGCTTTTGCGAAGAGCGAGAGTGGTGAGCGCGCTTCACGATGGGATGGAAAGCGAGAGAGAGGCTCCCGCGCACCCGTCGCGGAGGTTTCGCTCATGACCGACAATTACGGTGAGACGATCGCCAAGGCCCTCGCCACCCAAGGCGGGCATCTCTTTATCGGGAGGGGCGGGTTTTCATTGCATTACGAGACCGGATGGCTGAGCGGTTATGACTGCGAGCCAGTCAAAGCCGCGCCGATCGCGGCGGGCTTGCCCGGGATCGATAGCCGCAAGGTCAATGTCGGCAAAGTCGCGGACCTCGCGCTTCGCGGTCCGATGATCGCGGTCGGTAAGCCGCCCGATCCGCCGCCCTGGCGCGCGCTGTCCTATGCGCCACTTGCCGCGGGTGCCGAGGCTTATGCGCGCGCCGGCGCCGATGTGCTGAACATGCCCGGGTGCGGCGGCGAGGACTCGGCAGCCCGAGAGCGAGAGGGCCCTTTGGGCTTTTCGACGGAGAAGAGGGTGAGAGAGAGGTTCTCGCCCATCCGTCGCGGAGTTCAGGGATATGGCGAAGATTGTTTTGACGGCGGCGCGGGATATCGCGCTCGACAAGCTTGTGGCGTCCGACGCGAATGTGCGGCGGATCACGGCGGGGGTGAGCGTCGAGGATCTGGCCGAGGATATTTCGCGGCGGGGATTGTTGCAGTCCTTGAGCGTGCGGCCTGTCGTGGACGACCAGGGCGCGGAAACGGGTCAATTCGCGGTCAGCGCGGGCGGGCGACGTCTCGTGGCGCTTAAACTGCTCGTCAAGCAGAAGCGCCTCGCGAAGAACGCAGCCGTGCCCTGCATCGTGAAAACCGACGGCATCGAAGAAGAAGACTCGCTCGCCGAGAACACGATGCGCGAGGCGTTGCATCCGCTCGACCAGTTTCGGGCGTTCAAGAATCTCCAGGATCAGGGCGTCACGATTGACGAGATCGCCGCGCGGTTTTTCGTCGGCGCGCCGGTGGTGCGGCAAGGACTGAAACTCGCGGCGGCGAGCGAGAAGCTGCTTGA
>JALHNR010000037.1 GCA_022843525.1 Methylocystis sp.
TCACGCCGTCGAGCAGAGCGTAGCCCTTCGGACCCGGCAACCAGGGCCGCCAGAACCACACCAACACATGCGCGATGATCGCGATGAAGGTGAAGATCAGGAAGCTCCTGACGAAGAGACTATGAAACTCCATAGCCTCCGGCTCTGTCAGACCTGACAGAGAACTCCTTTCTCTCTCGATGGCCATCTATTGACCTCCGTTAGAATTGCCGCGCACGCCTTACGCGGCGGTAGCATCGCAACCCGAGAGTCACGACAGGCGTTCCGCCCGGCTTTCCCGGGCGAAGCTCTGCAACATGGCGCGCGCGATCAAGGCGTAGGAGATCACGATCAGCATGTTCTCGCGCGCTTCGGCGACGACCGACGCGGTCGATGGTTGCGGCGCTTCGCCATGGCTGCGCGCGCGCTGCAAAAGGCGCTGCGCCGCCGTCGCGACGAGGAACGCCGGGAACAGCACGCCGAGCAGCAGCTGGAATTTGAATTCGGTCGCGCGGAAATCGGGCGTCGAATAGATCGCGGAACTCATGGCTTCTCCTTCCATGCGAGAACGAGAGTTTTCACCGGCGTCGGTCTGCGCTGCCTCATGCGCCCCGCCCTTCCATCACCAAGTCGCGCGCGCGTTCGACGCGCGCCGCCGTCACCATGTCGTCGCCGGCGCTGCGCGCCGCGCGTTCGGCGGCGTCGCGCAGGCGTTTGGCCGCAGAGATGCGCACCAGCAGCGGCGTCGCTTCCACGAGACCGTCCAACATCGATTTCGCGGCGTCATCCCAGGCGATCTCGCGATGCACGCGCGCCGGAGTCGCCTCGACCTTGTCGAGCTCAGTCCCGAGCGGCAGAATGTTGAAGAGCGCATCGAACAGCGCGTTGCAGACTTCCTGCACGAGATAGACGGCGCCCGAATAACCCATGAACGGCGTGCCGGCGTGGCGCCTGATGATCGCCCCGGGGAAGGACGCCGGAATATAGATTGAGCGTCCGCCGACTTCCGCCGCATACATGCGCTCATTGTAGCTGCCGAAAAGAACGAGCGGCGGCGTCTCCTTCACCGCCTTGCGCACCGCCGCGTTGTCGGTCTTCTCGCCCGGGCGCCGGCTGACGGCGAAGGCGCAGGGCAAACCCATCTCGTCTTCGAGAAAATGCCGCACGCCGCGCGCATAGGTGTCCGTCGCGACGATGCCGAAGTTGGCGCTTCCAAAGAAATCCTGCGTGACCGATCGCCACAGATCCCACAGCGGCTTGATCGTCGTGTGCTTCTCGCGTTCGATGAATGGCTCGGGATCGAGACCCAGTTCTTGCCCGAGCGTGCGCAGAAATTTCGTCGTGCTGTGCAGCCCGATCGGCGCCTGGAGATAGGGACGCTCCAGCGCCTCGCAGAGATGGCGGCCGAACTCGCGATACATGCAGATGTTGACGTCGGCGTCCGCGAGTTTCGGCGTGTCGGCGATATGGCTGCCGAGCGGAAAGATCATGTTGATTTCCGCGCCCACGCCTTCGATGAGGCGTTTGATCTCCGCAAGATCGGACGGCATGTTGAAGACGCCGTAGCAGGGGCCGATGATATTGACGCGCGGCTTCTCGCCGGCTGCGCGCGCTTTGCGCTTCGGAGTCTTGCCTTTCTTCGGGCCATATTCGCTCCAAAGCCAGCTCATCGCGCGATTGGCGCACTGCCACTGATCCTCGTCGATGGTGCGCGGCAGAAAGCGCTGAATGCCCGTGCCCTCAGGCGTCACCCCGCCGCCGATCATTTCGGCGATCGAGCCGGTGACGACGACGCTCGGCAAATCGGGATCAAGCGTCGCGTGGGCGCGCTTCATCGCGCCTTCAGTGCCGTGGCGCCCGAGTTCTTCTTCCGACAGTCCGGTGACGACGATCGGCAGCTCATGCGGCGGCAGCGCGTCGGTGTAATGCAGCACCGAGGTGACAGGCAGGTTTTCGCAGCCGACCGGACCGTCGATGACGACCTGCAGGCCCTTGATCGCTGTGAAAACATAAACGGCGCCCCAATAGCCGCCGGCGCGATCGTGATCGAGGACTAGCATGCGCCCATCTCCTCGATGGGCTTCGCCGCGGTTTTCGCGCGCTGCTTCTTAGCGAACTCGGGACGGTCCCGCGGAACGTCCTGCCAGACTCCGGCCGCGAATCCCTTGCCTACGCCTTCGAAGAATTCATTCATTTCGTCGAAGCGCGCCCGATTTGCGATCGCCGTGTTGATGACTTTCGCAAGCGAACCGGCGCCGGCGACGCCCATCAGCGGGCGCGCGGAGATAAGATTGGTAAAATAGAGCGCCGGCGTCGCATTCTGCTTCGCCTTCTGCACCACTGGCGTCGTGCCGATGGCGAGATCGGGCTTGAATTCATCAAAGGCGGCGAAGTCTTGTTCGAGCGAGGCGCGAAACTGCACATGCACGCCCTTGGCTTCAAGCCAGTCGCGGTCGGCCTCGGAAAAGCGCGTGCGCGGACAGGCGGTGCCGACATAGCGAAGATCGGCGCCGGACTCGACGAGCAGGCGTCCAACGAGCAGCTCGGAGCCTTCATAGCCGGAGAGCGTCACGCGTCCGGAGATCGGGGCCGCTGACAGGGCGCCTTTTATTGCGGGCAGCAGGCGGTTCTTCGCCGCGTCGATTGTTTCGCGCGCGACGTTGCAAGCGGCGCCGATCGCCTCGAGCCAGGCCGCCGTTCCGTCGTGACCGACGGGCGCCGAGCCAACCACGGCGCGCCCAGCGGATTCGAATTCGCGCACGCAGGAAGCGTAGAACGGGTGAATTGCGGCGACCGCCGCGCAATCCAGTGCGCCATAAAGCTCGCGCCATTCGCGCGTCGGCGTCACCGGGCCGGCGGCGAGGCCCATGAGATCCAGCATCGCGCCGATCTGCATTGGATCGGCGGGGAACATTTCGCCGAGCAAGGAGATGGTCGGTTTCTCGGCGCGCGGCGCGCGCGGCGCCTGAACTGGTCCCTGCTCCGCCTCGAGCCGCGCGAAACGCAACATGGCGCCGGCGAGCACATCCTTTGCCTCGGCATGGGTCGGCACGCCGAAGCCCGGCACGTCGATGCCGATGACGCGCACGCCGTTGATCTCTTTCGGCAGCAGTCGTAGCGGCACGCCCGACGCCGTCGGCACGCAGAGATTGATGATGACGATTGCGTCATACGTCTCAGGATCGGCGAGGGCGTGAACCGCGTCGCGAATGTCCTCGAACAATTTTCCGGTGACGAGCGTCTCCGAATTAAACGGCACATAGCCGACCGTGCGCTTCGCGCCATAGAAATGCGACGTGAAGGTCAGGCCATAGACGCAGCAGGCGGAGCCCGAAAGCACCATCGCCGTGCGGCGCATGCGCAGGCCGACGCGCAGCGATCCGAAGGCCGGGCACATGCTCTGCGGCTGGTCATGCGGGCCTTGCGGATAGTCTTTCGCATATTGCCCGAGCGTCTCGCTCATGCCGGCGGCTTCGGCGGCGGAGCGCAGCCTCTCCTTGCCTGCATGACAGCCGAGCCCATCCGTCTGCAGCGCCGCGGCGGCGACATCATTCGCCGTGTCGAGAGCGACCGTGTTGGAGCCGAGATCATCCATCTTCGCTTCCCTCAGATCGCTTCGTAGACGACTTCGAGAGATGGCTTCTGCCTCAGCGTTCCGCCGCACATGTCCTGCGGCGTCGCAGGCTCGAGCACGACGTCGCGTCCGACAGATTCGCCGGAGAAAAGGCCGAGCAGTTCGTCCTGCGTCAGCGGCGTCGGACGATGCGCCTTCGCGTCTGCGACATTTGCGGCGAGTTCGGCGAACAGCGCGCCCCAGCGTCCATCGGGACGGCCGATGATTTCGTAATTCGCGCTCTTGCGGCGGATGTCGTCGTCGGCCGGGATTGACGCCAGAATCGGAATGCCGGCGGCTTTTGCAAAGGCCTGCGCTTCGCCGGTGCCGTCGTCCTTGTTGATGACGAGTCCGCCGACGCCGACATTGCCGCCGAGCTTGTGGAAATATTCCACCGCCGAGCAGACATTGTTGGCGACATAGAGCGACTGCAGATCGTTCGAGCCGACGACGATGACCTTCTGGCACATGTCGCGCGCGATCGGCAGGCCGAAGCCGCCGCACACCACGTCGCCGAGGAAGTCGAGCAGAACGTAGTCAAAGCCCCATTCATGAAAGCCGAGCTTTTCCAAAAGCTCGAAACCGTGAATGATGCCGCGCCCGCCGCAACCGCGTCCGACCTCCGGCCCGCCAAGCTCCATGGCGAAGACGCCGTCGCGCTTGAAGCAGACGTCGCCGATCGCGACCTGATCGCCCGCAAGTTTTTTCTTTGTCGATGTTTCGATGATCGTCGGGCAGGCGCGTCCGCCAAACAGCAGCGATGTCGTGTCGCTCTTTGGATCACAGCCGATGAGCAGCACTTTCTTTCCCTGCTGCGCCATCATGTAGGAGAGATTGGCGAGGGTGAAGCTCTTGCCGATGCCGCCCTTGCCGTAGATCGCGATGATCTGCGTGTCTTTGGTCGCCGCCGTCGGCGCCGGATCTGGTTCTATGGCGGCTTCCTCGCGCAGAAGATGCGCGGGCGGATTGGCGAGTTCGGCGGCGGTGAGAAAGCCTTGCGCGTCATTCATGCTACCGCTCTCCAATCGAGAACCATCTTGAGACAGCGCGGATCGTCGAAGGCGATCGGATAGGCGTCTCGCGCCTGCAGCGCGAAGCGCCGATGCGTGATCAGCCCTTCGAGCGAAAGACGTCCGTCTTCGACGAGACGAATGACGCTCTTGAGATCGCCGGGGCGCCACTGGGCCGCGACCCGCAGGCGCGCCTCGCGCATGAAGGCGGGCGGAAAGGCGAAAGCGAGGGGACGCTCATAAAAGCCGGCGAGAACGATCTCGCCGCCAGGCGCGAGACGCGCTATGAGAGCGTCGAGTATGGTCGGATCGCCGCTGACGTCATAGATCACGCGATAGTCGCGGCGCGCATCTTCCTCCGGCGTCGTCACGAAATAGGTTTCGGCGCCTTCGGCGCGTTGCGGATCGCGCTCCCACACGGTCGGCGCGCCGCCGGCGGCGACGGAAAGACGCGCGAGCAACCGTCCAAGCACGCCATGTCCGACAATGAGCTCGGCGCCTTGCGCCGCGACGTCGCCGCGCGCGTGCTGCGCGGTGGCCGCGAGCGCAAGCAGCACGCCTCTGTCGCCAAGCTCCCTGGGAATGGCGGCGACGCGAGCGCCTTTGACGACAAGATGCGAGGCGGCGCCGCCAAACAGCCCGCGAACGGCGCCGTAGCAGGTCGCTCCCGGCGCAAAGACGCGCTGACCGACGCTATGGCCGCTGTCGGGACCCGCTTCGACGATTTCGCCGACGGTCTCGTAGCCGGGGACGAGCGGATAGCCCATGCCGGGGAAGTCCGGCATGCGCCCGCTATAGAGGAGTCGCTCCGTGCCAGTGCTGATTCCGCTCCAGGCGGTTTCGACGACGACGTCGTCGGCGCCGGGCGCGTCGAGCGGCAGGCGGCTGAGCGCCAGCCTTCCTGGCTCTTCAAGGACGATGGCAAGCGCTTCCAACATCATCGGCCTTTCGCGGCATGCGCTTGGGGAACGTAAACCTACCCCGACATTTTGTCAGTTTATAAAGACAGGCTAAAACGTCAAGTAAATATTACACTCGGCGCGCGGTCAGAACGCTGGCAAAGAGCGGACGCGGCGATTTGAGGAGGCGAATGCGTTCAAAACCAGCGGCTTGGATGAGCTGAAACATCTCAGCTTTTCGGCGCGGCCGACCGCTGCCCATGGCGAGCAGATAGAAGCCGAAATAAGCGTCGCCGATCTCCTCCGCCCCCCGCGTCTCCGCCAAGGGTTCCGCGACGAGCAGCCTTCCGCCCGGCGGCAGCGCCGCGTGGGCCGCGCGCAGCGCCGCGAGGGCCGTGGCGTCGTCATGATCGTGCAGCACGCGAATGAGCGTCACGACGTCGGCGCCTGTGGGCGGCGGCGCTTCGAGAAAGCTTCCCGCATGAACCTGGACGCGCGCGAGCCCTCGCCCAGCGAGCAGGCGGCGCGCCCGCGCAGCCACCGGCGGCAGATCGAAGAGCTGCAGGCGCAGCGCCGGATGCCTTGCCGCGACGGCGGCGACGAACGCGCCCTCGCCGCCTCCCAGATCGAGCAGACACTTGTGGCGGCCGAGCGGATAGGCGTCGAGCACGTCTTCGGCGATGAGCTTTTGCGAGCGCGCCATCAGCTCGCTATAGGCGCCGCACGCCGCCTCATCCCCGGCGCCGCCTTTGGCGTAGGGCCAGAATGCCGAGAGCCGCGTGGTCGTTTCGCCGCGCAGCAGGGCGACCGGGTCGCGCAGATCCTCGTAAAGCAGCGTGTGATGCTCGACGAAGGCGGCGACCGAAGGATTGCCGAGCATCGAGGCGCCAAGATCGTCGAGGGCGAAGCGGTCATTCGGCAATGCGCGTAAGAGACGCAGCGACGCCGCGGCGCGCAGCAGGCGCTGCGCGGCCTCGGGCGAGAGATCGAGCCGCGAAGCGATCTCGCTTAAATCCTGCGGGCCGGCCGCGAGCGTCTCAAAGAGGCGCAGCCGCACGCAGGCGAGCAAGATCTGCGAATAAACGAAGCCGGCGCAAAGGTCGAAAAGCGCCTTGGCCCGACGCTGCGCGATGAAACGCGTGAATGGCGAAATCGCCGCCCAGCGCTGGAATCGCGGATCGGCGACGAGGCCGTTGCGCCAGTTGAGCCAGCGTTCGCGCCAGGCGGCGCGGCCGCCAGGCGCAGGATGCAATGCGGCCGACACCGGCGGGCCGCTCAGGCCGCTTCGCGGGCGAGCTGTTTGGGAAAGAACAGCGCCGTCTGCGCCTTGATCAGCGCGCGCAATTCGGCCGCTCCGGGACAGTCGGGAATGGAGTCGACCGCCCCCTTGAGCAGCTCCTCGAGCCTCGCCTTGGCGCCGCCGACGCCGAGCTGCGCCGCGGCGTTGGGGCGCAGGCGCACGGCGTCCTGGCCGATGGGCTTGCCAAGTTCGTCAGCGTCGCACAGCACGTCGCGCAGATCGTCCGCGACCTGATAGGCCTCGCCGAGTTTGTCGCCGAGCATGCGCCAGGGCTCGGCGTCAACGCCGGCGGCGGCCGCGCCAGCCCGCGTCGCGGCGACGAAAAGCGCGCCTGTCTTCGCCCGCTGGTAATCGGCCAGCGGCACGGCGACTTCGCATTCCCAGGCCTGCCCGGCGACGATGCCGCCGGGCGATCCGACCGCCTCGGCGACGATGCCAAGCAGCGCCGCCATCCGCGCGGGGTCGCGCGCCGCAACCGGCCGAAGCGTCGCAAAGGCGTGAACGATGAGCGCGTCGCCGGTCAGCACGGCGAGGGGCGCGCCATATTCGGCGTGGACAGAGGCCTTGCCGCGACGCAGAGCGGAATCGTCGAAACAGGGCAGATCGTCATGGACGAGCGAGGCGCAATGCAAAAGCTCGATCGCCGCCGCGGCGGCGTCGGCCGACTCCGGATCGGCGTCTCCACAGGCGCCGGCCACGGCAAGGCAAAGCTGCGGGCGGATGCGGTGGCCTGCGGGAAACACGGCGTAGCGCAGCGCCGACGCCAGCAGCGGCGGCGCGCCGGGACCCTGCGCCAGCGCCACGGCGCGGTCGAGCGCCTGTTCGATACGGTCGGCAATTTGCATGGCCCGCCTCCGCTATGTAACGTTTCGTGGTCTTATTTTATGTCAATATAGATTGACACAAGCTGAAAGTTCGATCAACTCTTTTCCGACAGGGGATGCAGCGGCGCGGCGCTTACGCGCCGCTATCGGGACGAAATCGAATGCGAACGCATCGCGTCGTCGTCATCGGCGCTGGGATCGGCGGTCTCGTCTCCGCGCTGCTGCTGGCGACGCGCGGGTTGGACGTCACACTGATCGAGCGCGCGCAGTCTCCCGGCGGCAAGATGCGGGAGATCGAAGCGGGCGGCGTAGCGCTCGACGCCGGTCCCACGGTCATGACAATGCGCTGGGTGTTCGATCAAATCTTTGATGACGCCGACGCCGATTTCTCCGATCGCGTAAAGCTGCTTCGCCTGGAGACGCTTGCGCGTCACGCCTGGAGCGAAAGCGAAAGACTGGATCTCTTCGCAGATCCGGCGCGCAGCTTTGACGCCATCCAAGCCTTCGCCGGCAAAAGAGAGGCCGAAGGTTTCGCGCGCTTCTGCGTGCGCGCGCGCGGCATCTACGAGACGCTGCGCGACTCCTTCATTCTCGCGCAACGGCCGAGCCCGATCGATCTCGTGCGCCGCGCCGGCGTTTCCGGCCTTCCCAATCTCACGCGCATTTCGCCCTTTGCGTCGATGTGGGATGAACTTGGCAAATATTTTCGCGATCCGCGGCTGCGCCAGCTGTTCGGGCGCTACGCGACCTATTGCGGCTCCTCGCCGTTTTTGGCGCCGGCGACTCTGATGCTCGTCGCGCATGTCGAGATGGACGGCGTCTGGCGCGTCGAAGGCGGCATGCATCGGCTCGCCGTCGCGCTTGCCGATCTCGCCCGCGCGCGCGGCGCCAACATTCACTACGGAGAGGGCGCTAAACGCATTCTCGTCGCGGGCGGGCGCGCCACGGGCGTCGAGACCGACCAGGGCGAGATCATCAGCGCCGATGCGGTGGTGATGAACGGCGACTCTGGCGCACTACGCGCGGGGCTTCTCGGCGCGCCCGCAATCGCCGCGCTGAGCAGCGCGCCGCGCGCGCAGCCGTCGCTTTCAGCCGTGACATTCGCGATGCGGGCGCGGACACGCGGCTTTCCCCTGGCCCATCACAATGTGTTCTTCTCGCGCGACTACCGCGCCGAATTCGACGACATCTTCCGCGATCGCCGGCTGCCGCGCGCGCCGACGGTCTATGTGTGCGCGCAGGATCGCGGCGACGAAGACGTCCGTTCCAGCGACGAAAGGCTTTTCGCGCTCGTCAACGCGCCCGCCGGCGATGGCGCACGGGAACTTTCGACTGAGGAGTTGCGCCAATGCGAGGAGAGGACCTTTCGATTTCTCGCCGACTGCGGTCTCGACATCCAAGCGCCGCCGCAGGCGATCACGCGCACGACGCCGCAGGATTTCGCGCAGCTCTTCCCGGCGACGGGCGGCGCGATCTACGGTCAGGCGTCGCACGGCTGGATGGCCTCCTTCACGCGGCCGGGGTCGCGCACGCTTCTTCCGGGTCTTTATCTCGCGGGCGGCAGCGCGCATCCGGGCCCGGGCGTGCCGATGGCGGCGATCTCGGGTCGTCTCGCTGCGAAGAGTCTGATGGCGGACCTTGCTTCGACGCGGCCGTTGCGCCGAGCGGCTATCGCTGGTGGTATATCGATGCGCTGAGCGATGATGGCCAATATGGCCTGACCGTGATCGCCTTCATCGGCAGCGTCTTCTCGCCCTATTACGCCTGGTCGGGATGGGCCGACCCTTTCAATCATTGCGCCGTCAATGTCGCGCTTTATGGCCCGCGCGGCGCGCGCTGGGCGATGACCGAACGTGGCCGCAAAAGTCTCAAACGCACGCGCGACGTTCTCTTGATCGGACCGAGCTCGCTGGAATGGCGCGACGACGCGCTGACCATCCGCCTTAACGAGATTGCGGCGCCTTTGCCCAAACCGATCCGCGGCGCAATTGTTGTGAGGCCTCTGGCAATCAACGCGAAGCAATTCACGCTGGAGACCAAGGGCAACCATATATGGCGGCCGATCGCGCCCGTTGCGCGCGTATCGCTTGATCTCGATGCGCCAGACTTGCGCTGGGAGGGCCACGGCTATTTCGACACGAACGCCGGCGACGAGCCGCTCGAAAAGGCCTTTGCTTTTTGGACATGGTCGCGCGCCAATATCGGCGGCGACGCCGCAATTCTCTATGACGCCGAGCGACGCCGGGAGGCTCCGCTATCGCTCGCCATGCGATTCAGCGCATCGGGCGAGATGGAGACGCTCGACCCTCCGCCCCTCGCGCCGCTGCCTTCGACGAAATGGCGCGTCCAACGCCGCACGCGCGCCGATGACGGAGTCGCGCAGGCGCTGCGCAGCTTCGAGGACGCGCCCTTCTATTCCCGCTCGCTTATTGCGGCGACGTTTCGGGGCGAAACGGTCCGTTGGGTGAACGAGAGCCTGTCGCTCGATCGCTTCGCGAATCCGCTCGTCCGGCTGATGCTGCCCTTCCGGATGCCGCGGCGCGCCTGACGCCGCGCAAGTTCAGCCTCTCTCGTCAGGCTTCGACTGTTCGTCGCGCAGGCGCTTTCTTGCCTTCTCCAGCGACCACAGTTGCCAGAGGCATAGGCCGACGACCAGGCCGAAGGAAAAGACCATTTCGACAAGGCCGAAATATTCATCGGACATCACGCTAGTCGCCGTAGCGTTCGGCGCGCTCCAAACGTTCGAACATTTCGAGCACGCGTAGAAACTGCGGCACGGCGCCATTGTCTGCCTCGCACAGCGGGCGGCCTGGATGCCGCGCAACTGCTTCGATCAAAAAAATCGCGGCGTCGATCGGCGGCAATGGCGCGCCGTCCGAAAGCCAAGGCGACGCGACGCCGGCTCTCGCGACGAGCGCGAGCTTGCGCGCTGCGCCAACACGCGCGCGATGCGTGATCGAGTCAAGCGCGCAGCGCGACGTGAGTTCGCGCCCGATTTCGGCGTAAAGCAGCGCGGCGGCGAGAATGGCAGGCCGGCATGAAAGCGGAAGTTGCGCGATGCCGCGCCGCGCGCGCGCATAAAGAGCGTCGGCTTCGCGCAGCAGCCGCGCGACGACGCCCTTGAGCGCCGGCGTTGCGTTTGGGCGCACGAGAAACGCTTCAGGGTCTACGCCCGCCTCGCGCAGCCAGCGAAGCGGCAGATAGAGCCGGCCGGCGCGCGCGTCCTCGCCGACGTCGCGCGCGATGTTGGTCAGTTGCATGGCGATCCCGAGATCGCACGCCCGAGCCAATGTCTGCGGTTCGCGCACGCCCATCATCAATGTCATCATCACGCCGACCGTCCCAGCGACGCGCGCGGCGTAATCGAAGAGTTCATCGAGCGTCTCATAGCGGCGCCCTTCGGCGTCCCATGCGAGGCCATCAAGCAGCGCCTCCGGCACATCGCGCGGAATGGCGTAACGGCGCACGAGATCCGCCATAGCGCGGTCCGCGGCAACGGGATTGGGACGGCCCTCATAGGCGCCCGCCAATCGCTCCCGCAGCCGTTCCAAGGCGGAAAAGGAGCCGCCTTCGACATCGACGGCGTCGTCCGAAAGTCGACAGAAGGCGTAAAGCCCATAGGCGGGCGCGCGCACACGGCTCGGCAAGATCAACGAGGCTGCAAAGAAAGAACGCGACCCCTGTCTGATCGCCTCCCGGCAGGCGGCATGATCGTCTCGAGCGGCGAATGCGACGTCAGGCGAAAACGGATGCATCGGGCGCCACCTTGTCGAGTATCCGCGCCGACGACAGAACGCCCGGCAGTCCGGCGCCGGGATGCGTGCCCGCCCCGACCAAGAAAAGATTGCGCACGTCCTCGCTCGCATTATGTGGGCGGAACCATGCGCTTTGGGTCAATATCGGCTCCAGTCCAAAGGCCGCGCCGTGGAAGGCGTTGAGCTCCGCTTCGAAACTCAGCGGAGTCGCAACGCGCGACGTCACGATGTGTGAAGTGAGACCCGGCAGGATCGTCGCTTCGAGCGCCTGCGCGACTCTCTGGCGATAGCCCTCCGCGAGCGCTGACCAGTCCTGTCCGCCTTCGAGATTGGGCACGGGCGAAAGCACGTAAAACGTATCGCAGCCAGGCGGCGCCAGCGACGGATCGGTCGCCGTTGGCCGATGCAGATACAGGCTGAAATCTTCGGCGAGGGTCTTGTGCTGGAAGATGTCCTTCAGCAGCTCGCGATAACGCGGCCCGAGCAGAATCGTATGATGCGCGACGTCCTCATATCTGCGCCGCACGCCGAAATACCAGAGGAAGAGTCCCATCGAATAGCTGGCGCGATCGAGTTTACGATCGCTCCACCGACGCCGAGCAGACGCAGGCAAGAGATAGCGATAGGTCCAGGCTGAGTCGGCGTTCGAAACCACGATGTCGGAATCGATGCGTTCGCCCGACGCCAATTGCACGCCCTTGGCGACGCCCCTCTCGACGATGATGGAGTCGACCTCCGCATTACAGCGCATCTCGCCGCCTTGGCGTTCAATAAGACCGACGAGACCAGAGACAAGACTGCCCGTGCCGCCCATTGCGAAATGCACGCCCCAACGCTTTTCCAGCGCCGCGATCAGACAATAAATCGCGCTGGCGCGGAACGGACTGCCGCCGATGAGCAGCGGATGGAAGCTGAAGATTGTGCGCAACCGCTCGTCGCGAAAGAATCGCGACACGAGACCATAGACGCTGCGGTAGCCCTGAAGTCGGATGAGATCGCCGGCGATGCGCGCCATGTCGAGCGGCGACGAGAACGGAACATCGCCAAGCTCTTCGAAACCGATGCGACAGATCTCTCGGCTTTTGTCCATGAAGCGCGTGAAGCCATCGACGTCCTGCGGCGAGAAGCGGGCGACCTCGGCCCGCATCGCATCCATATCGCCGCTGTAGTTGAAGCAGGCGCCGTCGTCGAAACGGATGCGATAGAAGGGCGACATCGGCCGCAATTCGATATCGTCGGCCATCTGGCGCCCGCAGAGCGTCCAAAGCTCTTCGAAAAGGAAGGGCGCCGTGATGATCGTCGGCCCGGCGTCGAACGTAAATCCATCTTGACGATAGACAGAGGCGCGGCCGCCGGGGGCATCGCGCTTTTCCAGAACGGTGACGCTGTAGCCGCGCACGCCCAGCCGGATCGCGGCGGCAAGGCCGCCAAAGCCGCTGCCGATCACGACGGCGCGGGGCTTCCTCCCGGTGGCCGCCGCCAAGCGGGGGCGCTCAGCTAGTGTCAACATAAGTAGACACTAGCGCGGTCAGGCGGAACGATCAAGTATGTGCGATGGGCCGCGTCTACGCCGTAAGGCGCCCGCGCGCAGCCTTACAAATTCAGCACCAGCAGGTCGCTCTTGGCGCGCGAGACGCAGGCCAGAAAAAAGCCGTCCGCCTTTTCCTGATCGGAGAGACGCTTGTCACGATGGTCCGCCTCGCCTTCGATGACCTGGATCTTGCAAGTTCCGCACATGCCCTGTTCGCAGGACGTGGGAATCTTCACGCCCTGCTCCTCGAGGAAAGCCGTGACGGTCTTGTCGCCGGGGATTTTGTATACGGCGCCGGTGCTGGCGATCTTGACTTCGAAGACCTTGTCGAGCACGGCCGGCGGCACTTTCGCAGTGAATCGTTCGACGTGGATTCGCTCCTTCGCCCAACCCTTCTGCTCGGCAAGGTGGATGATCGGATCCTGCCACCAATCCACGCCACAGATGAAGAGCTGCGTCTCTTCCGGTTGGTCCTGCAGAAGGGTCACTGGATTGAGCAGCTGATTGAGTTCGCTCGCCTCATAATAATATTTCGTATTCTCCGCGAAATTCGATGTCGCGATCATCTCGCTGAATGAACCCGGCGACATCATCGCGTAGACGTAGTGTAGATCGAAGGGAATGTCCTGGCGCTTGAGATGGTCCGCGATGCTCAGGATCGGCGTCACGCCGATGCCGCGCGCCATCAAGATCGCGCGTTTCGTTTGCCGCGGCACGCGAAACCGGTTTCTCGGCAAGCCCACCTGCAATTTGTCGCCGACATTCACTTGCGTGTGCAGCGCCTTGGAGCCGCCGCGACTGTTGGCGTCGTTCCACACGCCAATGACGTAGCGATGCCGTTCCGTGGCGCTGTTGCACAAGGAATATTGCCGCACCAGGCCGCCGGGAACCGTGACGTCGACATGCGCGCCAGGCGAGAAGGCAGGCAGTTCGGCGCCGGTGGGATCGACCAGTTCGAACGAGGCCATATTGTGGGCCTCCTCGCTCTTCTTGGCCATAATCACTTCACGCAGAGTTTCGTCCATCGCGTCGTCCGATCAAGATGCGGAACAGAGCGCGGAAAGTAGCAAGAAGCATACCCTTGGGGTCGCCGCAGGCCCGAGCCGCGGCGAACCGACAATGTCACCTATCTGCCAAAAGCCCAGAGTTGCGTCTTCGCTATGGCGGTCTTGTGCGACACTTCCCGGCGCAATCTGGGCGCGCATTTTTGCAGGCCTGCAAAAGCCATTGATCTCTCTAGCCCTTCTTAACCCGCCAAACTGGGCGCCCTTCTTGAATTAAAAGCCGCGAGGAGGCCGCATGGCTGACGCCGAAACCGAAATTCAGAGCCTGAAAGAACGCCCGCAGGACGCCGACGCTCTGCCAAGCGACATTCGCGGCTATCACAGGCGCACCAAACATGCCCCGACGCGCTATGCGCTTGGGCCAGCCTTTCTCGACTGGACATCGCAGCCTTCGCCCTTCCGGCGCTTCGACGGCGCGCCGCGCATCGAACTGCCGTTACGCGATCGCGAAGAGACCGCGCCTTTCCCCGGCCCGGCGCTGCGTTCCGCGCCGCTCGACCGCGTGGCGCTCGGCCTGTTTCTGGAGCTCGGCTTCGGGATCAGCGCGTGGAAAAGCTACGAAGGCTCGACATGGGCGCTGCGCAACAATCCCTCTTCCGGCAATCTGCATCCGACCGAAACCTATCTCCTCGCCAACGCCGCCGAGGGGCTCGGCGAGAGCGCCGCCCTCTATCACTATGCGCAGGAAGATCATGCGCTGGAGCGGCGCGCTAATTTTGAAACGCCGCTCGTTCTGCCCGAGGGCGGCTTTCTGCTCGGACTGAGTTCCGTCACCTGGCGCGAGAGCTGGAAATATGGCGAGCGGGCGTTTCGCTATTGCCAGCTCGACGTCGGCCATGCGATCGGCGCCGCCGCGCAGGCCGCCGCCGCGCTGGGCTGGCGCGCGCATCTCTTGTGCGAACCGGGCGACGCCGACATCGCGGCGCTGCTCGGCCTCGATCGGCCGGACGCTTCTCATCGGCGCGAAGAAGAACATCCCGATGCGCTCTTGTGGATCGCCGCGGATGGGAACGCGCCCCCCGCCATCGACGTCTCCAACCTTGCGCGCGCGCCGCGAACCTGGACGGGCGCCGCCAATCGCTTGAGCGAAGATCACGACGGCTGGCCGCTCGTCGACCGGGCGGCGCGGTTCTGCGTCAAGCCCCGCACGCCGACAGTGGAGCCCTTGTCGCGCATGGCGCCCAAACCCGCCTTCCCTTTCCCGCTGCCGGACATCGGGCGCGTGGTGCGGCGTCGACGCAGCGCGCAGCGCATGGACGGGATCGCCCGCCTCTCGCACGAGGCGTTTTGCGCGATGCTGACATCGACGCTTCCCGGCGCCGAGCCTTGCATGGCGCCCTTTCCCTGGCCGCCGCGGCTAAATCTGCTGCTCTTCGTGCATCGCGTCGAGGGCGTAGAGCCGGGTCTCTATCTGCTGCAGCGCGACGCTGAAACCACGGCGCGGCTACGCGAGGTGTCGGCGCTGGCGTTGCTTTGGACGCCCATCGAGATCGGGCCGCTCAAACTCTTTCGTCTGCGGCGGGGCGCCGTCGAACGCGAGGCGAGCATGAACGCCTGCCGCCAGGCGATCGCCGGCAAGGGCTGTTTCGCCGTCGCGATGATCGCCGACTTCGACCGCACGCTTCAAGAGGACGGCGGCTTCGGCTATCGCCGGTTGCACTGGGAGGCCGGCGCGATCGGGCAGGCGCTCTATCTGTGGGCCAGCGCCACTGGCCTCTCCGGCACGGGGATCGGTTGCTTCTTCGACGACGAGATCCACGCGATGCTCGGACTGTCGCCAGAGCAATATGCCTTTCAGGACGTCTACCACTTCACCGTCGGCGCCGCGCTGGAAGACCCGCGCATGCTGACGCTCCCCGCCTACCCTGAAGAGATGCGCGAGCGAACATGAACATTCAAATCGAAAGGCCGCATGTCGAAGCGCTGATCGCGCGCTTTCCCGCTCATTCGGGGCTCTCGTCGCAATTGCGCTTCGGCGATAGAGTCGAACTCGATCTTGCGCATCTCTCCGGCGCCGAATTCGATTTCCTCGAAGAGCTGTATCAGCAGTCGGGTCCCGAATTGCGCGCCAGAGCCGCGCAGCTTGCGACGTTGCGCTCGGCACTGGAGTCGCAGGGCAAGCGTTTTGAGGCAGGCGATCTTGAGGACGTCTTGCCGGCGCTGGTCAAATATATGACGACCGACGCGCTGCGCGGCTGGCTGTTCACGGCCAGCGTCGCCGCCAAGGCGCTACCCTATGTCGTGACGCGCTTCGACTATGTGCCGACCTCCAACGACGAGGCCGGCAAGATCCTGGTGGAACTGAAGGCCAACGCCAAGGGCACGCTGCAAACCAATCTCATGCGCATCATGGCGCCCGACATCGTCGGCCGAACAATCAGCGAAATCCTCGCCGCCAAAGGTTTTCTGCGCGAGACTCCGGCCCTGATCGAGGCCTTCGACGCGGCGAGCGAAACTTATTTCGATTGGCGCGGCCGCTATGGCGCGCAATTTTCCGGCAAAGGCTCCGGCTTTCACGCCGAAGACCCCAACGCGACGCATCGCGACACGGACTGGACGCGCAAGGACGTCATCGTGCTCTCGACGAGCGGCGGCGAGGCGCGCCTCGTCAATGACGAGGCGGTGCTCTCGGCGCGCAATCTGACGCTGGAGGCGCCGGGCGACGTGCTCGGGCATTTCCTGCGCAAGGCGGGCAAGAGCAACAATTTCTCCGGCGAGGACGAAATCGCCGAGCTGCGCGAACAGATTCCGCCGGGACTCTTCACGCAGATTCCCGTGCATCCCTACATTCTAATGTTTCATCTCGATCTGCATCATCACGTCTGGGTGCATGTCGACGAGATGCGGCTTTATCGCTATCAGCCCGAGTTGAAGAGCAAGCTGGTGCT
>JALHNR010000038.1 GCA_022843525.1 Methylocystis sp.
TGTTCCGAAGGGCACCTGCACGTCTATCGTGACGCCCAAGGGCAAGGGCAGCCTCGAGCCGATTTCGCACTGAGGCCCCGGCATGGGCGCGCATTCCGCCCCCGAACATCGCCGCGGGCGCGCAGCATCCTCGCTGCCCGCCCGCGCTGGAGTCGGTTTCAAGAGCGTGCATCTCGCCGACATCGAAGCCTCGGCGCGCGATGTCGGATTTTTCGAAATCCACGCCGAGAATTACATGGGCGCCGGCGGGACTCCGCACGCGCAGCTGATGCGTTTGCGCCGAGATTCGTCCCTGTCGATCCATGGCGTCGGCCTGTCCGTCGGCGGCGCTGAACCTCTCGATCGCGCGCATCTTCGCCGTGTGAAAAGTCTTGTCGCGCAGTACGACCCCGCCGCCTTCTCCGAACATCTCGCCTGGTCGACACAGGGCGCGCGCTTTCTCAACGACCTGCTGCCCCTGCCCTATAACGCGACGACGTTGGCGCATGTCGTCGCTCATGTGGATGAAATCCAGGAAGCGCTTGGCAGGCCGATCCTCCTCGAAAACCCAGCAGCCTATCTGCGGTTCCGATCCTCGGAGTATTCGGAGATCGAACTCCTGCGCGAGGTCGTGCGCCGCACGGACTGCCGGCTGCTGCTCGACGTGACCAACGTCTATGTCAGCGCAACGAACCTCGCCTATTCGGCGGAAGACTATATCGACGCTTTCCCGATGTCCTATGTCGAAGAGATTCATCTTGCCGGATATGCCGAGGATATCGACGAGACTGGCGACCCTCTGCTGATCGACGCGCATTGCGCGCCTGTCCCTGACGCGGTTTGGCGCCTCTATGATCGCGCCCTGGCGCGACGCGGACCCGTTGCGACGCTGATTGAGTGGGACAACGATGTTCCGCCCTGGTCGACTCTTTTGACGCAAGCCACGCAAGCGGAGGCGTTCCTTGAAAGGCGGCGGCGTGCTGTTGAAGATGGCTTGAGATCGGAAGCGCTTCATGACGACTTCGGCTGACTTCGATCAGAAGGCATTTGTCCGCGCCCTGCTCGACCCCGAGTTGCCGCCGCTCAACGAACTCGAAACCTCCGGTGGCTTTCCGCCAGAGCGACGCTTCGCGATCTACCGCAACAATGTGTGCGTCGGACTGGTCGACGCGCTGGCGGAGCGCTTTCAAATTTGCTTGCAGTTGGTCGGCGATGAATTTTTCCGCGCTATGGCGCAATGCTATGTGCGCGAACGCCTTCCGCGCACGCCAATGCTTTTCGAATATGGCGACGAGTTTGCGACATTCGTCTCGAATTTCGCGCCGGCGCGCGATCTTGCTTATCTTGCTGACGTCGCGCGGCTCGAATATGCCGTCGGCCAAGCCTATCACGCGGCTGACGCCGCGCCGCTGTCGTTGGATTTCCTGCGCGCCCTGCCGCTCGATCGATTGGAGAGCGCAACTGCTGTTCTGCATCCCTCGACGCATGTCGTGGCGTCCGCCTATCCGATCGTTTCGATCTGGCGGCGGCACATGTCGGACGACCAGATAACGCCAGTGGAGCTGGACCATAGCGAAGAGGCGCTTGTCGTTCGACCCGAGCTGGCGATCAAGGTGGCGGCTCTTCCCGCCGGCGGATCGGCCTTCGTCGATGCGCTGAGGAGCGGAGCAACATTCGGCGAGGCCGTGAATGCGGCGACCGCCGTCGCGGCGGATTTCAAACTGACCGACTGCTTGCGCGAGCTTTTCTTAACTGGAGCCTTCGTGGCTCTCAGCGTCGCGCACTGATCTAAAAATAAAGCGTGTTGGTGTGGCCGCGGCGATCATTGAGGGAGCTTGAACGCAATGACTTTCATAAGAAAGATCGCACGCTGGTTGGATGCGATCCCCTACTCTCTGATCGCCCTCTTCCTGCGCATCGTCGCCGCGCATCCGTTCTTCGTCTCCGGTCAGACAAAGATTGAAGGACCAACTCTAGGCCGCGAAATTTTCGGCCTTGATCTGTCGTTTCAGATCCCGACAGCGGTGCGCAGCGCGACCTTCGCGCTGTTCACCGACGAATATAAACTGCCGCTCATCTCGCCGACCGCCGCCGCTTATCTGGCGAGCGGCCTCGAATTCGTCCTGCCGCTGCTGCTTGTTCTTGGACTTTTGACGCGCCTGTCGGCGTTCATTCTTCTGGCGATGACAATCGTCATCCAGATCTTCGTCTATCCCGATGCATGGTGGACGGTTCATGCCTATTGGGTGGCGATCCTCACCGTCCTGATCGCACGGGGGCCCGGGGCGATCTCCCTCGACCATCTGCTGTTTCGACGTCGGAGCTAAGCGAGCGGCCCCCTAGAACGGCGGCGATAAGCGCCGCCGTTGCAGCCACGCAAGCTCCATGCGTTCCTCGCCCAAGCCTGATTCAGCGCTCACGGCGCCTCCACATAAACAACAGATCCAGTCTGCTGAGGCGCGGTGTGGGCGTGAGCCAAGCCAACGCCGACTCCAAAGAAGATGACCGACCCGAGGATGGCTCCGACAATCGCGCTTGTAAAATTCGACATGACGTCCTCCTGTTGTTTTGCTGAGGAGAACGCTACCCGTTACAGAAACGTGCGAATGTGCGCCTTCGCACGCGGCCCTCACCGGGGCTGATCGTCGCCTGGCTTCTTAGCGCCTTCAGCAGGAATTGCCTCAGCGGCGGTTTACCCATACGCCGAGGACCGCCCCGCCGATCGCCCCGGCGATGGCGCACGTGAATGCAACGGAAAGTCCTGCCGCGGCGACGCCCAAACCTGCGGCCAGCGCGGAGCCGATTCCGGCAAAGGCGAGTGGAGCCGTCGCGCCGCTGATGTCGTCAGAGGTCTTTGCGTCGGTCGTGGCGTATGGCTTGGCGTATGGCTTGGCGTATGGCTTGGCGTATCTCTTAGCCGTCTTCGGTGTCTCGGCCATTGTTCTGATCCTCGCTTGCGCTCAGGCTTTCCGCCAGATCGCGCTCGCAAGGACAGATAGGGCGCTCCTCCCCAAACAGACGAGGCCTCTGTCGCGTCAAGCCGCTCTTGCTCGGATGAAAAGCGCCAGACGAGACGCCACGCTTCCGTCAGCAGCTAAGGCGCGGCGACGTTACTTTCACTGGTAGGTGGGGCGCCGCGGCGAGAGGCTAGCGATAGCGCTTCGCAGCGGCGCTATGAGCGGAATCAGTACAGCGGTTGAAGCCGCAAATTCGATGGTGCGTTTGCGCGAAGCACTACGTTAACCGCGACCGTGACAATGTGAGGCGCTCATCTAAACTGCTGAGACAGCGGCATTGCTACTTTTTGATCGCTATTCAGGCAGTTTGGCGAACGCCTTGGCCGTGAATCGGAAACGCCTTGGTTGCAATCACTGAAAGTAAAACGGGGTCATGAAGGGTTAGCGAGCCTATGGCGATAGCCCAGAAACGCGGCGCGAACAGCCAGTTCCAAGCGACATCGGCTGCGATTGCGGAATAATAAAAAGCCGCAACGAGATACATCGGTTCGTCGGCGTACCACCATTCCAATGTCGACCATGCGAGTAGCGTCAATAAAACGATACCAGCGACAAACGCGTAGAATACGAAGTAGATTCCCATGAACGAAGACAATTTGAGACCGGACGTTACATAGGCCTCGCCAAACCGAACGCCTTCAAGCTGCCATTTCCATGTGAGGGCCACGAATCTTGGATAGGCGAACGCCACGATGGGGAGCAAAACGACAACGACAAGGCTGTAGCCCATCATAGAGCGTCCTGCTGCGTCGGCGACGCTCCCCGCCCACTCATCATCTAGCATTTTGAGCATGTTCTCGTTCAAAGCAGTGTTGCAAACCCAAATCGCCGGTATGCAAATAATCAACAGGATGGATCCTGGACCAAAGCCAAGCGGGCAACAAAAAAATTCCGCGACTCGTCAAGATGGTGCTGCTCCCAACGAATTCGAAACAATGCGAACCGTAATGGGTATGCCTCAGCATGTATCGGTTGAGCGCGGCCTGAGCTGATGGCCAAGCGAGCCCAAGCGATATAGCGCTCGCAGTTCCCCATCCAAAAGCCCGCAGGAAATACGCGGCAATCGACCCCTCCGCACGAAAACGGCGACCACGCCAGAGGGTATGGTTCAAGCGATAGCGCCAAGCGACAAATCTCATCGCGCGCCAATAGGCAAATGCAAATATGGCTGTGGCTAGAAAGAAATATTCGCCATTTTCGCGCAGGAGCGGCGACTCAAGACGAAACAGGACGAAACCAATTCCCACCAACGGCGCGGCGCCCACGGCGAAATGCAATAGCTCCACCCGCGCGTCGCCGTCATAGTCCAGCGGATGGCCGAGAATTGTGGTGTTCGACCACAGATAACGGCGCAGGTTGGACTCAAGCCAAAATCGGCCAACGCCTAGCGAAAGCAGACCTATGGCGACTCCCAAGCTGGCAAAAAGTGAAATCGGGATCTCGGTTGATAAAAGAAATCGACTTTTGCGTTGGCGACCTCCAAGATTCATCAGTGCTCTCTCGCATGAAATTTTTTCTATGGTCCAAACTGGACGTCGTATGGCGCCCACAAGCAGCAAACTAAGCCCGCGCCGAAAGCTCTCGCAAGGCTGTTCAATCCTCGCGAGGCTGTTCAATAATGGAGAATTTCCACCAGCCCGTCGCCAATTACCCAGAAATAAGACCCCTTAAGGCCGAGCCCTCGTGGCGACGATGCTGAATAGCCCGCGCCGCGACCAGCGAATCGGCCCATCACGCGGTGGGCGCGGTCATTATCACCGGCGACGTAACGGGTAATCTTCGCTGTCGTAGAGCGGCCGAATCTCGCGGCCGAAAAAATGCTGTTCATCCACTTCCAGGGAACAGCCGGCGAGCGCTTTTGGCGTAAGCTCCTCTACGGCGAAGCGAATAGCCTCCGAGGCGTGCTCGAAGCGCCGAAAATTGAGGGACTTCGAATGCGAATTGGCCGCCTTGGAAAAATAGAGAGCGGCTTCCGTTGTATATTGCTTCGCGTCCATCGACCACCTCCAGAAACTATTGCATGAACTCTTCCCGCGCCACGAGTTCGAGAGCGGATTCTACGGCGACCCTTTCCTGCCCATCGCGTTCTCTCTTCATCCGGTATTGCAGGCCTGCGCCGGCGTCTGGCAGATGGCGCGTGACGCTGAACGAATCCGTCCCCGTCGCGGCGCCGAATTTTTGGATCACGCGAACCCCGATCGCGAATTTATGCGATGGGGTGGCGGTAAGCCTTTGCGCCGGACGCCGAAAGCTTCGTATCGTGTCGTTGTCATTGGTCATGTGAGGCGCTCCTCGAGTGATCGTCATGAGCGCATTCAGGCGACAAGCCCGCCTGCGCTCGACTTACCGCCGTCGCTTCGCGTCGGCTTCGCGCGCCTGAAGCTTTTCAACGGTAAGCCAGGACGAATCCTTAACTACCGCCGCCGCACCCCCGTCGCGGGTTTTGTCTTTCTTGGGCTTTTTCGCTTCGCGATTACTGCGCCGTTGGCCTTTAGCCATGTCCGCCCCTCGTGTGAATGGGCCTCGCGCTCAACGTCCTCTGCTGCGCTTTTCTGCGCGGACGCTTAGTAGTCTCGTTCCTCCTGAAAGGAACTTTCCCGGCCCCTGCCGGTCGGCCGCATTGCGGCCGGACCATCAGGGGCCGGGAAGATGCTTAGGCTGCGACCTGCAGCTGATCAGCCGAAGATTTTCCGCTACGACGATCGATGGCGATTTCGTAGCTGAGCTTCTGGCCTTCCGCGAGACCCATAAGTCCCGCGCGCTCAACCGCGCTGATGTGGACGAATACGTCCGGGCCGCCGGACTCCGGCTGGATGAAGCCAAAGCCTTTTTGGGCGTTGAACCATTTTACGATACCGGTCTGCATTGACGTGTCCTTTCGAGAACAGCTGTCTGCGCCATGCAAGATTGCGTGGCGCTTGGGGATCGAAGTTCTGGAGAGGAAGTCAGAAGCCGACGCGCCAAGGGAGCGGAAGCAAGATCATTCGGCCGAAACTCGATATCCAATATTTAGCGCATATGGGCGAAAATACAAGCTGTAACGCGGGAACAACTGAGCGAATATGGGCCCTCGGCCGGCCTTCGAGCGCGAACATTCCGAACCGTGTCCGGAGCCAAGAATTCATTGGGCTTCGACTTTCAGACGAATTAAGTCCAAAAGAAATTGCTTTCGTCGATCGCAACGCCCATTTCGTGGGCACCCCCCGGCTTCGCGGCAGTGAGCATAAAGCGAAGGAGCAAGGGCGATGAGCGAAAAAGTAATTCTCCGATTTGCGTCATCCGCGTGGTGGGCTGAGCATCCCCGCACCCATCTGGTCGTCGTGCATGCGATTCTTTCGCTCTCCACCGATGATAGGACCCCAGAGGAGATCTGGCTCTCGCCCACCACTGACGAGTGGCGGAAAGTTGCTGAACTTGCCGCGGACTGCTGCGATGACGGCGATTTGGCGCTGACCGGAGACAGGATGGCTTGGCGCATCCTGTCGAGAACATTTCGCGGAGACGCGCCGCCCTTCTCGATCTGAGTGGCGCCAGTAACGAAGCCGCGAAAAATTGGCGCGCCGCGGTCGATGAAGATGGGCACTACGCGTTCGCGGTTCCCCTATGACGCCGTAGCCCGCCACGCGCTCCAATCGGCAAGTCTGCGACGTCCCGCGATCTTGCGCTACGCCTTATCGGCGGCTGTCTTCCCGATTTCGTCGGGGGGTCCGGCGGTCAGTTCTCGTTTCGGCGCGCATCCGGTTCCGCACCGGCCGCACCTGTTCACGATCTTAAGTTCGTTCCGCAGGATCGCGCCGTTGCTCCGGGTGTGACGCGGCGGGCTACGCTCCCGATCCGCCCCGCGCCGGTTCCGCTGCGGAGGCCGCACCGCCGACCGGGGCGACGCGATGATGAAGGTCCGAGACCCCCACGATCAGATCGTCCAGCTGGTTCATTAGCGATTCCACAAGCGGGAAGATGGCGACCGCCGCCAGGATCATTTGGCCGTTGCGCTCGGGCTCGCGTTCGTCAAAGAACCGGACGGAACCGTCCGACCGGTCCAACTTGCCGAACATGAAGTTATGACCCAGTGCGTTTGGATGGCACCGCTCCGAGAGGATATCGTAGTGCCCGCGGAACCCCGCAGCGCGCTTGTCGAAACGGTCGATGTAGGCCAGCACGTTTACGGCCCTCGTTTCCGGGGCTTCCCTCAGCCACTCGGCATCCCGGCTCGAAAACGTTCCTTGTTGCGCGAGCGCATCCAGAGCGCCGAGATCCTCAGCGGCAAGCGCATGAGCGACCCGCTCGGCCAAAGCCGACATTACGGCCATCGTCTCCATGAGAGCGCGCGCGCTCAGGATGGCGGAGAGCGTGCGGCGGTTGTTCCAGGCGACCGACGTGCCATCCATCAGCGCGATCAGGCGATGCAAGAGCCCCTGCTGATGCACCGCAAGCTTCCACGCGATCTTGGACCGGGCGAAAGGCCCTGCTACGTTGATCTCGATCGCGCGCCGCTCGTTGAGGCATTTCAGCGCGGCATTTAGTTTCGCGACCAACGCCTTGTCTTTCTCCGTCAGCCGCTCGTCCCAGACGAAAGCCTCGGGTTGCCGCAGGTAGGTTGCGCCTTCACCGTCGTCCACGGCATTTGTCCACTTGGCGCCGAACAGCCATCGGTCGGCGTCGGGGAGGTCCTGAAGATGCAGCGCGGCAATGTTCAAGGTCTCGAGCGCCTTCGCGCGCCCCAGATGGGTGGCGATTTTCTCGCCGTAGACGACCACCACTAGGTAGCACTGCCAGCCTTCCGGTAACTGACTGGCCGTTCGCACGATTTGGCCAATCGCCTTGTACAACTTCTGCTCCGGCTGACCGGAGGAAGCGCCCTCCACCTCGGCCACGATGCAGCGCTTGTACACCCGGTCATAGGCGACAATGTCGGGGTCCCCTTCGAGATACGGCACCCCTTGCGTGGAGCACCACGGTTTGCGGTCGCCCACATTCACGCCAAGCGCCTTCAATTCCTGCCGTACCCGCGGCGCGTCGGCTTGCATGTCCTTTTGACGTTTGCGTGCGGTATGGCTCTCGCGCGGGCTGCCGGTTCGCCCTTCTTCCAAGGGGTCGATATCCACGCACACGCACCAGCCGTCCTGCGGCGCGCAATAGCGACGGACGAATTCGAGCTTTACGCGGGGCTGAAACATGCAGTCCTTTCCCGCCGAATCCTCAGGTTTGCGAACCGATGGTCACCCTACCACATTGAGGTCATGTCTCGAACGACGATACTTATCTCGCCTCGCTTCGCACCCACGCCGCCGAAACACGGACTTTGTTCTCGAATCCGATGAAGCCGGAGCGGGAGCGGATGGTCGTGCGCGCCTATCTGCGCTGCCTTGGTATTCCATTCAGCGAGGATGAGATCGCTTCCAGCAACGACGAGCCGGTGGATGTCCTGTTTGGTGAAGCCCGATTCCAGATCAGGGACATCGTGGGCGACCGCTTCCGTGGGAAAGAATGGGCCGAGCGTGAACAGCGGCATCAAGCCGGTCAGACCGTGTCCGACGTGACGGACCCCTACACACCGTCGGCCGCCATCTCCCTCGACCAAGCCGCCAAGATGGTCGCCAATGCCTTGGCTGGAAAAGCCCGGCACTACGCTCCGGCGAGTATCGCTACCCTTGACGCCTTGGTTTATCTCGACCTTGCCAATTCGCATCTCGGGCCGCTTGAGTCCGCAACGGCCCCCGCCGTGATTGACGAACTCAGTCGCCAAGGCTGGCGCTCTGTCTCGCTGCTTGCCTTACCTTATGGCGCGGTCCTCATGGCCAGGACCAACGCTCCTGAATTTCTCAAGACCAAGTCCGGGCTTATTCTCAACGCCTGGCCCGGTCCGGACGGATGGCTTGAGCCGTAGAGTACGGGCCGTGACAGCGATCGAGCGTAAATTCTTTCACAGTTTTCCCCGGCCACGGCCCTCCGACACTCCGGAAACGCTGAACGCCAGGGGGTTGGCCATTTTGCGACTCGTTAAGGACATTGGGCTGATCGTCGCGCCAGAAATCGTGGAATGGCACGTGCCCTTACAAAACGGCACGCACCGATCGATTAAATACGACCAGCTTCGCATATGCTTCACGGAGCTCCATGAGAGCGAGCTCCGCCAACACGCCCAGCGCTTTGGCCCGTTCGCTCTGGAATGCGAAATAGGTCGCCTGCGACAGATGGGCGCCTTGCCCGTCATCTACATGCCCCAGCCGGTATCAGCAGGCGACCTCAGCGCCATTGGGCCCGTACTTGTCATGGAAATTCACCACGTCGAGGCCACGATCCGTATGCTTGAGCAGCTGCGCGTGAACACGAATGAGCGGGAGCTTCTCGCCGCGCACCCCGGAGCGGCCCATATTGCACCGGAATGCGTGGTAAATCTGCGCAACACCGAAGAAGACGGGACCATAACAAGCGACTTCGCCATCCCGATTGGAGCCATCCGCGACGTCCTGACGTTCATCGGCTTCAAGAACGCGCCCTATGCCGAGATGATGAACGCGCTCGGCTACGCAAAGAGTCTCTTCTATCCGACCGACGATGCAATTCACGACGAGACTTTTGCCTACTATCGCCAGAGAGAATGGCGCATCGGCCGCGGCCTCACCAGCGCCGGCACCGTTCACAGCCGCTCTTTAACTGAGGCCGAGAAGCAACGAGTCATCGAGATCGACCCGCGCTTCTGGACTACCACGATCGGCACGCCTCCCACGCGACGCATCGATATGGCGCATGTCATCCCACAATTTGGCGATGGCCACGTGACCAACGCCATATCGAGGGTGATTGTCCCGCCGGAGGCAGTGCATGACGCGCGCCAAGCGTTCGGCGATAAGGTCGTTTCCCTCGATGTTCTGGCCACTCCGTAACAGTTTTGGGCATGGCTAAAAGGCTAAAAGATAAATTGGGGTCAGAGTCGATTTTTCGATCTGATTCAATCTACCGCTGACAAAGAGCGCAAAATCGGCGGCATTCGGCACTAATAGCATATTCCGAAGCGGCGCGGCATAGATCAGTGGTGCGCCACGGTCGATGAAGATGGGTAATTCACCTACGCGATACCGATATGAGATTTGTCCATACCCGCTCCCTTACTCGCCTCGGTAGCTCCTCGTAACCGGGCATCGCCACCAATGTCGGTTAGTCCGGCTGTAGGCGCGAGAACCTCCGAGTTTCTCTTCTTGGGGAACTCAATATGACTTTGACAGATCAAAACGAGTTCGATCATGGGAATAACAACATCAACGTCGCGCCAGGTAGGCCGTGTCCGGCCGATTAAGGGGCTACTTCACCCGAACAAACGGCCGGGTCCCCTCAACGATTAGCGAGCCCCTGGCTTCCGCAGCTCCTTACGAAGCGCATCCATATCTGCGCCATAACGACCCCCGGAATGGTCCGGCTGTCCTGACGCACAATGTGAACGAGCGGACGTTCTCCCGTCGCGAGAAGGGCGCTGCGCACCGCTTCGCTTTGCAGGAATTTCGCGCGACAGGCCTGCTCCATCAAGCGCCAGTGCTCCCACGCGCCGATCGGGATGTCCCGGCCGCCGTATCTGACCGCCGCGCCATTTCGCCGGCTTTTGCCGAGTTCGCGCGCATGGGGACCGTCAAGCGCAGCCAACCGCTCGCGATCGGCCTCATCCTCGAATTTCAGGCCTTGCCAGAAAGACTATACCGATCGGTAGAGTCTTCCGTCCAACTCGAACGGCGACGTCGCCAGATTGCTGATCGCCTTGGCGAGGGGATCCGAACCCGAGCTGACGACATTGAGCGGTTCGCGGCACGCTTCGAGCCGATGCCCCATGTCATGAAGCTCCAGAGAGCTGACGCCGGGCCGGTCAACCCGAACATTCAGCACATGATCTTCGTGCGCCGATTTCCACGAGGCGCGCGCGCGCGTCCTCGTCCGATTTGCGAGATCAGCACGACGAATCTCTGTTTCAGCATCGCCTTCATCTTCTTCATTTCTCGCATTCCGCCGCCGGATGCGTCTGGCTAATACGAAGATACAACTGCAATATTTCGAGATTCTTCGAAGCCATCGCTCGTAATGCGCCGTCTAGCCAGGATTAAAGCATTCGAATAAGGAACGAATTCACGAGCACGGCGTTATCTCTTCGCACATTGCAAACCTAAGGTGCAGTCATGAACGACAGTGCTCTATTAGACGCCACGGAACAAGAAATTCTCAACTACATCGTCTCAGACGAAGCGCTGGAGGCAGCGGCTGATGTAAGCGCGATGTCCTATACGCATCAGACCTCAGCCTACAACAAATGTTGCCGCTGAAACCACGTTTACGCCTTCAGTAGGACGATCACAGCCGTCCAAGTTGCTAGGCGGCTTCTTCTGGTTGCGCGTGGAGATCTTGGGCACTTTCTAAGACGATCCTAGACGGCGCGCCCACTCGGCTTCGCTCAGTGGTTGCGACGTCGTCCGCCTGTTTCGCGAAAAAGAGCGCCGCTCCAAAGCGCGAGGCGGGCGATCGCTGGGCCGAGCCGCCTATGCATTCCTTTTACGAGCGCCTGATCGTTCGCGCTGCGACGATCGACGAACTCCTTTCTGACGCTTTCGAGACGCTTCCCGGCCAAAAGGCGCATGCCGATCTCGCCGCGCAGCGTCTCGCGGCGTGGTGTCGTTCCTGCGCAAGCGGCGACTGGACGCTGTTCGATCAGCGCCTCGCACGCGACAAAATTACACTGGCGAAGGCGCTCGCGCGATTTGCGACCGTGCGCCGCGTTGCGTCCGCGCCTACGCCCGGGTGGGTTGAAGACGCGGTATGGATCGAGACGGTCTTGGCGGACGCGGCCGTGTCCCATCCTTCAACTTCCGAACCCGGCGCAGCTCCCTTCGAACACCTGTTCATATCGCTGGTTGCTGAAGCAGCCGTCAGGCTTTGGAAGTCGATCGATGCTTCGAGCGCCGCGAATTTCGCCGCGTCCGCGTCAGCCTGTCTGCAACGTCAGCTGCTGAAGGAGCTTTGCGATCTTTGCGCGCCGGTTTTTTACGAACGCTTCGCGAAGCTGCGGCAAGTCCCATCATTGTCAGAAAAGTCGGTGACGCCACAGGCAGACGTGGACTCGTGTTATCGTCAGTTTATCTGCGAGATGCGGTCTGGCGGATTGCGACGCCTGTTTGATGAGAAGCCGGTGCTCCTTCGGCTGATCGCCGTCGTCGCGCGCCAGTGGATCGATTCGTCACGAGAATTCGTCCTCCGC
This sequence comes from Methylocystis sp., assembly GCA_022843525.1. Lineage (GTDB taxonomy): Bacteria > Pseudomonadota > Alphaproteobacteria > Rhizobiales > Beijerinckiaceae > Methylocystis. The sequence continues at coordinate 12,232 of JALHNR010000038.1, forward strand.
CTCAACGCCGATCTGTCGGCGATCCATCGAGAGATACTTCACGCGCGGCCCAATGGCGCGGTCAAGAAGATCGGTGCGGGGCTTTCCGATCCGCACCACAGCGGTCGTTCGGTGCTCGTCGTTGAGTTCGAGGATGGCTCGCGCGTTGTCTACAAACCCAAGGACTTGCGGCTGGACGTTCGCTGGCGCGCGCTCGTCGAGCGACTGAATGATGCTGGCGCGCCGATCAAACTAAGAACGCCGATCGCGATTTCGCGAGAGGGTTATGGCTGGACCGAGCATATCCCGCATGTCGGCTGCGCCGATCCAGATGGCTGCAAGAGATTTTATCGGCGCGCGGGCGCCTGGCTCGCGCTGTTTCACAGCTTCGCCGCAGGCGACATGCATCAGGAGAACATCATCGCCGCCGGCGAACATCCTGTGCCGGTCGATCTCGAAACGATCCTGCAGGCGGCTGACGAAAATCAGCCTCGCCGCGGGAGCGAGGCCAGCGCCTTCGAGGCCGCCAAGAAAATCATCGCCGATTCCGTGATCTCCGTCGGTCTACTGCCGGCCTACGGAAAGTCTGCAGACAATGATGTTTTCGTCGTCGGCGGCATGGCCGCCGAATGGACGGCCGGAACGAAGCGCGTGTGGACCAATCTGAACACCGACATGATGCGGCCTGAAATGATCAAGGAGGCAGGAGCCTCGACGCCCAATCTGCCGCACGTCGACGGTCGTTACGCTAAGCTCTGCGATCATGTCGACGATTTTGTCGCCGGCTTCGAGGAGTATGCGGACTTCATTCTGTCGCAAAGCCGCACGCACGGCGCCGGATTCCTGTGCGACGCATTCGTCGGCCTGGAGACGCGCAAGGTTCTTCGCCCTACGCAATTTTATTCCATGCTGCTGCACCGCCTGCGGAACCATCAGGTCATGAACGATGGCGTTCTGTGGTCCGCGCAGGCGGACTTTCTGGCGCGGTTCGCGGACGCCGAGAATGCTGATGATCAGCGGTGGCCATTGCAGCAGTTCGAACGGGCCGCGCTCCTCGAACTGAACGTGCCTCATTTCGTCATGCGCAGCGACGCTGGCGAAATAAGCGACGGGGCAGGCGTGGCGACTCGCATCGATGCGGAGTCTGGGCTTTCGCGCGCACGCGACAGAATCGGCCATCTGACCAAACAGGATATCGCCTGGCAGGTTCAGGTCGTTCGGCAAAATCTGAACATGCTTTCGGAACCATCGAACGCAGCATCGAATGCGTCATCTCGAAAGCGTCCTCCCAATCTCCTGCGATGCGCCGAGCCAAGGCCACGATCGTTCAGTGAGGAGGCGGATGCGATCGCCAGAGAACTCTCCGGCCATGCGATACGCCGCGAACGCAACGCCGCCTGGATCGGCCTGAGCTGGCTCGCGAACTCGGAAGTTTCGCAGTTCGTCGTGCTCGGACACGACCTCTATAACGGCGCATGCGGCATCGCGCTCTTTCTGGCCGCGCACGCCGCGGTTCTGGGACAGCAGGCTTCAGCCGATCTCGCGCTCGCCGGGATCTCGCGGCTGCGGAGCGACTTGCGCAGCCGCAACGCGGCGCGGCTGGCGCGATCCTTGGGCGTGGGCGGCGCCACCGGCCTCGGCGCCGTGGTTTATGCGCTGAGCGTCATTTCGAAACTCCTCGGCCGCGACGACCTGCTTGAGGACGCACACCGCGCCGCAGCGTTGATCAGCGACGACCTGATCGAATCGGACAGGCAACTCGACGTCATCAACGGATGTTCCGGCGCCATTCTCGGCCTTCTCCGACTCTATCGCGACGCCGGCTCCGCTGATGCGCTGAAACGGGCGGTCGCCTGCGGCGAGCACTTGCTCTCGCGCCCGCGCGTGGGGGTGCAAGGGCGTAGGAGCTGGGCCGTCCTCGGCGCGGGCGAGGACGCGCTAACCGGAATGTCGCATGGTGCCGCCGGCTTTGCCTACGCGCTCACTTCGTTGTCCGCTGCGACAGGTCGCGAGGAGTTTGCGACCGGCGCGATGGAATGCATCGCTTACGAAGACTCCAAATATGACGCCGAGCAGGCGAACTGGCCGGACTTCCGTTACGCCTCCCCGCAATGGCGCAGCCAGTGGTGCCACGGCGCAGTGGGAATCGGTCTCGCGCGCCTTGGCATGAAGCGTGCGGCGTCGCCTTTTCTGGAGAGGCGCGCGCTCGACGTCAGCGGCGCGCTGGCTGGCGCTGAGCGAGGCTGGCCCAGCGAAGTGGACACGCTCTGCTGTGGCGCAATGGGCAATGTCGAATTCCTTCGCGAGGCGGGCGCCGCGCTCGGCCGTCAGGATCTTTCCACGCTCGCCTCGGATCGGCTCACGGCCGTTCTCGCGAACGCCGCATCCGCCGGCGACTATCTATGGAGTCACGGGGAAAGGCCGTTCAATTTGGGCCTGTTCCGCGGACTTTCCGGAGTCGGATACACATGCCTGCGGCAGATTGCGGATGACCTGCCCAATGTGCTGATCTGGCAATAGGCGCGTTTTTCCCGCCGGCGGAACGCGCGGCCGCGCGCATCAGAGCGTCTAGCTGCGCAGGCGATAGCCGGTTCGAAAAATCCATACGATCACAGCGAGGCATCCGAGGAAAAATCCGGTCATCACGCCAAGGCTCGTCAAAATCGAAACATCGGCCGCGCCGTAGAAGGTCCAGCGAAATCCATTCACAAGATAAACGATCGGATTGAATCGGGCGACGGTGCGCCAGCCATACGGCAACATGTCGATCGAATAGAATGCGCCGCCCAGGAAAGTCAGCGGCGAAACGATCATGAGCGGCACGATCTGCAGCTTTTCGAAATTGTCTGCCCAGACGCCGATAATGAAACCGAAGAGACTGAAGCTGACGGACACCAGCGCCAACAGCGCAATCATCCAGACCGGATGACGGATGTCGAAGCTCACAAATAGATTGGCGGTCAGGAGAATCGTCAGTCCGAGAAAGATCGATTTGGTCGCTGCGGCGCCGACGTAGCCAAGCAGGACCTCGAACACAGAAACCGGAGCGGAAAGTAGCTCATAGATGGCGCCTGTGAAGCGCGGCAGATAGATGCCGATCGAAGCATTGGCGATGCTCTCGGTTAGAAGAGCCAGCATCACGAGGCCGGGCACGATGAAAGCGCCATAGGGGACGCCGTCGATCGCCGACATGTGGCTTCCAATGGCGGAGCCGAAAACGATGAAATACAGCGACGTCGAAATGACGGGAGTCGCGACGCTCTGAATGATCGTGCGCCATGTGCGTTTCAGCTCGAAGAGATAAATTGCGCGGACCGCATAAGAGTTCATGGGCGCTTGCCTATGAGATCGACGAATATCTCCTCCAGCGACGAACGGGTCATGTTGATGGATTTGAAGTCGATGTTTCTCTCGACGAGCCGTCTTACCAGATCGGAGACGCCGACCTCGGCGGACTCGTTATCTCCCGGGATCGTATAGGTGAGCGTCAGTCCGTCTTCCGACAGCGTCGCCGGCCAGGCTGCAAGATCAGGCGGCGGCGCCATAAGAGGGTGCCTGAGGCCGATGAGGACGCGCGTCCGGCCGAGATTTCGAATCAGCGCATGCTTCTCCTCGACCAGCGCCAGTTCGCCACTGTTCATTACCCCGACGCGGTCGGCCATTTCCTCGGCTTCGTCGATATAATGGGTGGTGAGTATGATGGTGACGCCGTCTTCGCGCAGTCGCCGCATCAAGGCCCACATGTCACGCCTGAGCTCCACGTCCACTCCCGCGGTGGGCTCGTCGAGAAATAATATCTGAGGCTCGTGGGCCAGCGCTTTGGCGATCAATACGCGCCGCTTCATACCGCCAGAGAGCGCAATGATTTGCGTGTCCTTCTTGTCCCACAGCGAGAGCGTGCGGAGCACGCGCTCCACATAAGTGGGGTTTGGCGGCTTGCCGAATAAACCGCGGCTGAAGCTCACCGTGTCCCAGACCCGCTCGAACATCTCGGTCGCGAGTTCCTGGGGAACGAGCCCAATCCTTGAGCGCGCCGCGCGGTAGTCGCGGAGAATGTCGTGACCGTCGACGGTCACCGTGCCCGACGTCGGTCGCACGAGCCCGCAGATCACGCCGATCAGCGTGGTCTTTCCCGCCCCGTTCGGTCCCAGCAGCGCGAAAATCTCCCCGCGCATAATATCAAGGTCAACGGATTTCAACGCCTGTAAACCGCTGGGGTATTTCTTATTCAGGTCGTTGACGATGACGATCGGATCCACTTGGCGCGCCTGCTTTAGCGGAAGAACTGTCTTGCGCGCGCAGCGCCCGCGACCCTCGCACTACGCACAATTGGGATGCGATACGATCGAAACCAGCAAAATTCCTCTTAGCCGTCTGTATCGCGTAACCATTGCCTATTGGTCACGAGTCTGAACCTTAGCACTACTTTGGCAGAGTTATCGAAATAATCTGCGCAAGGCTAGTCAGCAAATGCGGACATAGGTATGACGCGCGGGGACTGCGATGATGTCGGACGGCT
>JALHNR010000039.1 GCA_022843525.1 Methylocystis sp.
ATGGGTTTCTCTTATGATCGCTACTCGCGCATGAATTCACATCCGGTGCAGAATTATTGGGCCCTGATCGCCGGGCGTCACGATGCGGATGCTTTTTCGGTCATCGACGCCGCCTATCGCGAACCGCAACGCGGGTATCATGATTGGGGTCATATCGTCGATTTGCTGACGAAGCTCGACGCCTTGAAGGCGCTCGCCGTCCGGCCCGATCTGATCGCCGCGGCCATCTTCTGGCATGATGCTGTGTATGTGACACGCGACGCCGACGGTCTGCTTCGTCCCGACGCCGAGAATGTTCGCGCCAGCGCGACGCTGTTCGAGCGTCACTCGAAATTCAACCAAACAGACGCTCAGGCCATCCATGATCTGATCATGGCGACGGCGAATCACCTTAATGCGCGCGCTCCAGCTGAGCATTATCCCGGCTTTTCGCGCGATCTGGACCTCTTCCTCGACCTCGATCTTTCCTCGCTCGGCGCGTCCTGGCCCGAGTTCAAGCAAAATCTGGCGCGGCTTCGTTTCGAATACGCCTGGGTGCCCGAGCCGCTCTTTTGCCTTGGGCGGCTCCAGATGATCGATACATTCGCCGCGCATGGAGACGCGCTCTACCGTCGCGACGAATCGCGCAAGCTCTGGTCCGCACGGGCGCATCAAAATCTCGCCCGCGCGCAGGAGGAATTGCGCCTGCAGGTGGCGCGGCTCGCCTCGTCCGCGTAGTTACAAAGCGAGCGCCGAGCGCACCTTCGCCGAATAGCCGTAGATGTCGTCGTAAAGCTTCAGCGCGCCGTCGTCGTTGACCACGGCCGTGAAATATTCGACATGCACCGGAACGGGCTTCGCCAGATTGATACGGTGCTCCTTCTTGCCGATCAGAGCCTTCAGGCGCTTTTCGTCGTAGCCAGGACGCCCGATGACTTCTGCCGCGAGCTTGAACGGATTCTGGACACGTACGCAGCCGTGGCTATAGGCGCGTTTGGCGCGGGAGAAGAGTTTCTTCTGCGGCGTGTCGTGCATGTAGATCAGGAGATCGTTCGGGAAGACGAATTTCAACCGACCAAGCGCGTTCTTCTCGCCGGGCTCCTGCTGAACGATTGGCTTTCCATTGCGGTAGGTCACTTTGTATCCGCGCTTGCGAAGCTTGGAGAGCTTGCCGCCGGTTTTGGGCTTCAGCTCCTCCTCGATGATCGACTCCGGAACGGTCCAGGTCGGATTGATGATGATATATGGCATCACGTCGGAAAACACCGGCGTTGGCGACGTCTTCTTCCCAACGACAGCGCGCTCGCGCTGCACGAGTTCATTGTCGCGCGTGAAGGCGACCTCGTATTGCGGAATATTGATTTCGAGGCGTGTCGCGCTCATGTCGCGCGGCTCCCAACGCCACCGCTCCATATTTGCGATGATTTCCGCCTCGACGCGCTTCGCCTTGGCTTCGGGCAACGACGCGAAATTCGTGATGGGCCGCGCATCCGACTCGTGCGCCGCAGCGGCCTCGCGGCGCGGATGGCCGCGCGCGGCGCGCAGTTCGGCGAGTTTCTCGCGCAGGGCGGCATAGGCCGGGTGCGGCGGATTGAAGGCGGCAAGCCGCTCGCCGGCCCCCTCTCCAGCCTCGGCGACCGCGTCAAGCGCTTGCGCCGGCTTTGCCACCTTGGGACGCTCCTCGATGTCATCCGAAATCGCTGCCGGATCGACCCTGGAGCCGCTTGCCTGCGCCGCGTAATCTGCGACAGCCTCGGAGAGGGCCAGTTCGCCCGCGGCGCTCCAGGACGACTCTTGGGCAGGCGCGTTTACGCGCAGGCCGTCGCGTCCGGCGTCGCGCAGCGTGTCCATGGCGCTGTTCGCCGAGTCGGTGAAGCCGTCGGCGTCGCGCCAAATCGGCGCGTAATCGCGCTTCTTGTAATAAGCGGCGATTTCCGAACGCTGGACGCTTCGGTCGGCGTGGGGCTCCTCATTCGACCAGTCGCGTAGCGCGCGCTCGAGGCTTGCGCGCACATCGGTTGCTTGCCGGTCGCCGACCCTCTGCCGCTCATCGACGCCTTTGCGCGAATCCTTTCCCTGCTGCTTTTCGAACTGGTCGAGTCCCTGGCGCTCATCGGCCTGTGATTGCTCATCGGCTTCCCGCGGCGCGTCGGCCGTCGGCCTATCGGAATTCTCGCGCTCCAGCGCCGGCCTCGCCCTACGCTCTGTGGCCGCTGGCGAGTCGGGCGCATCGTTTTGCGCGTTCGACATTTGCGCCATGGCCGGGGTGGCGAGCAGTGCGCCTGCGATAACGAAAGGAGCAGCTTGCGGGAGGAGCGAAACGCGAAACATGACTCGAACTCCTGTGAGCCTCTTACAAGGCCTTGCGGCAAACGAAACGGATCGTTTGTCCGCGCACGCCATAGCCTTCGTCCGTCTCGACGGTGACGCCATGGCAATTCTGCGTAGGATCTGACTGCGCGACGGCGGTCGACTCCTGCCAGTCGATGGGGAGGATGAAGGGCTTTACGGGCGAGGCGTCGGCGGCGGCGCGCGCAGGCTGCATGTCCGGCGCCTTGATGAGGAGCGCCTTGGCGGCGGCGAAGCTGACATTGGCGGCGAGGATCGCGAAGGCGATCTTCATGGCCAGCGCGATGCGAATCGGTCGCGAAGCGAAGCTGGTCTTGGTCGTGCGGTTCGTCGTGTTGTTCATAGAACGGTTCATGGCGAGTTCCCCGTGGTCCGTCCGCTCGATCAGCGGATGATTGGACCCTAGAACGCCGCATGAGGAGTCGCGGTGCGCTGGCGCACAGGGCGCCCGATACAAGAACTCCCGGCCTTGTGGGCCGGGAGCCAAACTGCATCAGACGTCGAAGCCGCCGTCGCCGCCGCTGTCGAAGCCGCCGCCGTCATCGAAGCCTGGGTCGGCGCCATAGTCGGCGTCCTCCACCCCGCCGGCGTTGTCGTAGCCGGAGTCGTAACCGGCGTCGGTGGCGCCCGAGCCCGATTCATCGCCGTAATAGTTGTTGATCACCGTATCGCCGCCGGTTGGCGTAAAGCCGGAGCCGATGCCGAGATTTCCCATCCCGCCATAGCCGCCGCCATGCGAGAACAGGCTGCGGATGCCATCAGCGAGCAGCACGCCGCCCGCGACGCCCGCGGCGGTGCCCAGCGCGCCCTTCAGAAATCCGCCGCTTTCAGGCGCAGGCGGCTGCTGCTGTCCCCAGCCCTGCGGCGCGTAGCCGCCGGCCACGGGATTCATGCCGCCCTGCTGGGCGCCGCCCCAAGGGCCACTCGGACGAGCCTGCTGAGGGGGACGCGGCGACTCCGGACGGGAACCTCCGAAGAGGCCGCCAAGGAAACCGCCGGCGGGCTTCGACTCAAGCTCCTGCACGCGGGCTTCAAGCTCCTCGATGCGCGCATTGGCGCCTTGCAGCGCCTGATCCTGCACGATCACGGTCTGCGCCAGGAGATAGGGCGCCGCCGGCTGAGCCTTGATCTGTTCGCTGATGAAAGCCTCCGCCGCCTGGTCGCGCGGCGTCGAGGCGGCGCTCTTGGTGCGCTCGAACAGTCCAGCGATGAGTTGGCGTTCTTCCGGTGACATAGGGTTCTCCATCGTTGCCGCCCTCGAAGGCGCGGCGCTGGAAGATATGGCCCCGGAGCAAAACGCCGCCAAGGCCCAAGCGCAAACGCGGCCGATTAAACTTTCGAAATCTGGCGGGGAAGTGGGATGCGCCCCAGTTCTTCCGCGCTACGCGTGCGGCCAGTGGCGTTCGCGGAACCAGCTGCGATAGTCCGTCATCTTCGCGCGCTGCGCGGCCGGCGCGCGCCGCGTGCATGTCGCCGCCTCGGCGCTCCCGTCAGAAGCGCCCCACCGCAGTTCGACGCAGTCGTTGGGATTGTAGCCCATCTCAAGGTCCGCCGCGCGGTCCATGACGTCTTTGAGCGAGAGCGTCCAGGCGGAGCCGTCGCTGCGCGTGTAGGAAAAGGTGCGGGCCGCGAGTTCGCTCGCCAGTGCGCTTTGCAGTTGGGCCTGAACGCCCGCCAGACCTCTGCCAAACGGCATGGCGTAGCGATCGCTGCGTCGAGCGACTCGATCTGGAAATCCGCGCACAACATCGATCGCAATGAGCAGGCGGAGATCGCGCGCCGGCGTCGAGAAGTCTTCCCAAGCGCCGGAGGTTGCGAAAATCGCCGGGCCTTCCGGCATCGACGCCTCACCACGCCCGCCGTTCTGGAATTTCCGACCATTTTCGACCGCGACCGCGCGCGTCTTCACCTGCTCTTCAAGCGCCGTGATGGCCGCCATCATCGCGCGCGTCGGATCGAGCGGCTCAGGCGACATCACCTCATCCATGCGATCATAGAAATCCTCGGCGCCGAACTGCGACTGCTCCAGCGAGAAATCGCCGTAATCCGGATTCTTGGCGATCTCGGCGTTGGTGAGCGCCCGCAACCCGCCGTTCTCCCGCAGGATCGGCCGGAAGCGCTTGAAGCCCGGGCTGCCGAGGGAAGCTCCGTTCGCGAAAAGGAAATTGCCGCGCCAGAACCGCTTGCGCGTGACGGTGCCATCCGGCTCGGCGTCGACGGCGAGAAACACGCCTGCGGCGTCCGCGGTCTGCGGAATGCGTTGCACCAGCATCATGACGTGCCCGTACGGATCAGCGTAGGCGGTTCCGGGACGCAGCGTCTCCTGCGTCAGCGGGATCGTGTAAAAATCGGATTTGTCGCTGTTTGCTGGCGCGCGCACCGAACCGGAATGAACGACGTCGCCCACTGCCCGCAAATATCCGGCGACGCCGGCCGGCCGTTTAGGCGCAGGCGGTTTCGCAGGGGCGACCGGCGCAGTCGTCGGCGCCGCGGCCGGCTGGACCTGCTGAGGCTGTGCAAATAGCTGCTGTAATAAGTTCGTGGGAGGAGCCGCGATGCGGGTAGGGGCTGGCGGAGCGGCGGCCGACGCCACGGCTTGTTCGGGCGGCGGCGCGGGTCGGGTCAGTTGGGGATGCAGTATATCGAATCGTTCATTGCATCGCGGCGGCGCGCCGCCGGCCCCGCGCGAGCAATTCGAATAGGCGAAAGGCAGCCCCATCTTGTAGGCGAAATAGGCCCGCAAGAAGTAGACGAAATCGGCGCAGTCAGGTTTCAGCGATTGAGTGAAGCTGTCTTCGCTCATGCCGAGATGATTGAACAGGACATTGCGCGACGGATTGCGCAGCACCTCGTGCCATGTCTTCCACGACTGCTCCGCTTCGAGTGGCGCGTCAAAAAGCTTGGCGATCCACGCCGAGTACAAATTTTCAGTTGAACGGTCCCAACTGTTGTGCAGGCGCCAGACGCTGCCTTCCGCCGTGTGCGTGGCCGACGGCTTGCGCGCGCTGACGTCGATGTCCTTCGTAATCGTGCCGCAGGTAAACGAAGAAGTGTCGAGCGTGGCGCGCCATGAGCCGGCGACCGGCGCCGCAACCTCGGCGAACCAGACATAGGGCGGTCCGCCCCGCTGCATGTGCGATTTGGCGGCGATCCTTCCGTCAGGCGCAATCAGCGAAAGCTCGCCGTCGAGCGGCTTTTCCGCAGCGACGAGGACGCGCAAGGGCGCGCCCGTCCACGGCGCCGCCGGCGAGGGCAAAACCGCGACCTCGGCCGACGCCTCGCACGAACCTTGAGCCTGAGCGTTCGATAAGGAAAAAAGGAAGCCAAAAAAGGCGCCTGCGACAGGCAAGAATGCAGCGAATCGGCGCGCTGAAAACATTTGTGACCCTCTCTTGGACCGCCCTCGATGTGTTTTCTTCGTCAGAAGCCGGTTCGCAGGATACGGTTTGGAGCAATCCGGCTGGAGACTTGAGGCGCGACTTTCGCACAGCGGCCCATTGCTTGCGGCTCATTGTTTGAAAGAAATGGGTCAAAATGGCGACAACTGCGCCATGGCCGACGATGGCGTCGGCAAGCCCCTTTTGCTCCGTCAGCTGAGACATGGTTCCGAACGCTATATAGCCCACCGGTCGTGGCGAGATTGCTTGCGGTAGCGCCTCAGTTAGATCGAGGAACAGATGTCGCGAAAAGGAAAAGCGGGTCGCTTCTCAAACGCGGTGAGCTGGTTCAAATCCCGGCTTTGGCTCATTCCGGCCGGCATGAGCGTGCTTGCGCTCGGCGTCGGCTATGCGCTCGTGCATTACCGCTTTGAAATACCGCTCGACGCCAGCGGCACGCTGTGGCTGTTCAGCGGCGACGCGGCCACGGCGCGCGGCCTTCTCTCGACGATCGTTTCCGGCATGATGACGATGACCTCGCTCGTCGTGTCCCTGACGATCCTCGTGCTGGCGCAGGCGGCGCGTCAGCTCGGCCCTCGGCTAATTTACAACTTCATCGGTGACCGAGCGATCCAGGCCGCTCTCGGTCTTTTCGTCGCCACGATTCTCTATTGCTTGTTCATCTTGCGCAGCATCAATGAAGACCTTGGAGCGCAAGGCGTGCCGCGCTTCGCGGTGACGCTCGCGAGCCTCTTGACCATCGCCTGCCTGTTTGCGCTGCTCGCCTATATCAGCAAGCTCGCACATTCGATCGTTTCCGACACCGCCGTCCGCGAAGTTGGCGACAATCTCGACGCCGCCATTGACGAATGTCCCTGCCGCTCCGATCACGCCGATGAAGACATCGACGTCGACGCGGAGAGCCGCGAATACGCCACGCGGCGCTGCATCGGAATCGAACAGAGCGGCTATGTGCAGTTCATCGATTATGACGCGCTGGTCAAAACCGCCGGGCGTCAAGACATCGTGTTGATCATTCACACAGAACCCGGCGCGTTCCTTTTGCAGAAGGGAGACACTGTCGAGGTTCGTTCGAAAGCGCCTGTCGACAAGCGCGTGGCGCGCGACATTCGAGATTGCTTTGTGATCGGCCCCGCGCGCAATCCCGAGCAGGACTTGCAATATTCCGTGCGCCAATTGGTTGAAATCGCATTGCGCGCCCTTTCGCCCAGCATCAACGATCCCTACACCGCAACGGCCGTGATCAACCGGCTCTCCGCCTCGCTCGAGAAAGCCGGCGCACGCGAGCTATCGACAAAATACTACCGCGACAGAGCCGGTCGTTTGCGGGTCGTCGCCGCAAACGGTGGCTATGGGCCTGTCGTCGAGACCGCCTTCACGCAAATTCGCGCCGCAGCCGAGGGAATGCCCGCAGTTCTCATGGTGCTCGCAGAACGCATCCAGGACCTGCTGCACAGCGCGGAACTGCCAGAACAACGCGAGGCTCTGCTCGCACAGCTCCAGGCGATCCGCTGGACGATTGCGCAGATCAACGAGCCGGAAGACCGCAGGAAGCTCGAAGCGATCGTCGCCGGCCCGATGGAGACGGGCTAACGCTATGCTCCGGCGTGGATGACCGGAACGAGCCCGGCCCATGACGCGGAACCTCTATTCACGCAGCGGTAAACTTCTCGCTGAAGATACGATCGTGCGGGACTCCGGCCGCTCCGCCCGCCTGTTCGGTTGCGGCAATGAGCGCCGGCGGGCCGCAGGCGTAAATGTCCGGCCGCTCGGTCGCGCTCGACAGCGCCTGCGCAAGCGCTTCGACCGGCGTGCCGACGAAGCCGCGCCATTCCTCTTCCGGCTTCCACACGCAGAGCGTCACGACGAGTTGCGGCAACGCCGCTTTCAGCGTGTCGATCGCGTCGAGAGCGAAAAGCTCGTCGACTTTGTTGACCCCGAAGAACAGCCGGCAGGAACGCTGATCGGCGAATTCGGCCATTTGCCGCAGCATCGACAGCGCCGGCGCGAGGCCGGTGCCGCCGACGACAAACCAGCGCGGCGCCGCGCTTGATTCATCGAGGGTGAACTGCCCCTGCGGACCGCGCACAAGCAGCGTATCGCCGATGGCGGCGCGATCACGAAGATAATCCGAAAAGGCGCCGTGCGGCTGAAGACGAATGAACAGCTCGAGCGTTCCATCCCAGTTCGGCGCGTTGGCGAGCGAATAGGAACGCTTCGCGGAGCCGTCGGGAAGCGTGAGTTCGATAAATTGCCCCGCGGTGAACTGCGCCGCGCGCCCGAACGTCGGATCGTCCTCATATTGAAGCTGCAGGCGCAGCGTTCCGGAGCCGACGGGCTCAAGCGCGACGAGCGTCGCCCGCCGTTCAGGAACCGGCGCAAAGCCGACCGCCGCTTCGTCGAACGGCGCCCGCAAAGCGAGATCGCTGCGCGCTTGCGCGCGGCACAGCAAGATGTCGCCCGCCATGCGCTCGTCCTCGCTTAGCGCTACGCTGCTGTAGGACATGAGTTCAACGTCTCCACTTGCGCGAGCGACGCGGCACGCGCCGCAGCCGCCCTCCCGGCAGGAGGAGGGAAGATAAATGTTCGCGCGTTCGGCGGCGTCCAGTAGCGTGTCGGAGGGATCGGCGTCGAAGGCGATCGTCGCGCCGTCGCGCGTGAGAAGGCTGACCTTGTACATGGCGGATTCCGGCGAAGGGCGGACGCCCAAGGTGGGCGTCCGCTGCATGATGGCTAGGCGGCGCGGGCGAGCGAGGCTGCGATGTCGGATTTGGCGTCGCCGATGGGCTGGACGCCGAACTTCTCCACCAGCACGTCAACGAGCGCGGGCGTGAGGAAGGCGGGCAGCGTCGGCCCGATGCGCACATTGCGCACGCCGAGCGCGAGCAGCGTGAGAAGAACGGCCGCGGCCTTCTGCTCGAACCAGGAGACGATGAGCGACAGCGGCAGTTCGTTGACGCCGACGCCGAAGGCTTCAGCGAGTTTCGTCGCCACGACGAGCGCCGAATAGGCGTCGTTGCACTGGCCCATGTCGAGAAGCCGCGGCAGCCCGTCGATCGTCCCGAAGTCATGCTTGTTGAAGCGATATTTGCCGCAACCGAGCGTGAGGATCACCGTATCCTTCGGCGCTTCGTCCGCGAAATCGCTGTAGTAGTTGCGGCCCGGCGCAGCGCCGTCGCAGCCGCCGACGAGGAAGAAGTGGCGGATGGCGCCGCTCTTCACGGCGTCGATCACCTTGTCGGCGACGCCAAGCACGGCGTCGCGCCCAAAGCCGATGGTGATGGTCTGTTCCGGCGCGTCTTCAGGAAAGCCGGGCAGGGCCTGCGCCGCCTGCGCGACAATCGCGAAATTCTCGTCGGCGATGTGGCGAATGCCCGCCCACCCGACGGGCCCCGCGGTGAAGATGCGTCCGCGATAGCGCGGCTGCGGCTCAATCAGGCAATTGGAGGTCATGACGATCGCGCCGGGGAATTCAGCGAACTCCTTTTGCTGCTCCTGCCAGGCGCCGCCGTAATTGCCGGCGAGATGCGGATAGGCCTTGAGCTTGGGATAGGAATGCGCCGGCAGCATTTCGCCATGCGTATAGACGTTGATCCCCTTGTCCTTCGTCGCTTCGAGGATCGCGTGCAGATCCTTCAGATCATGGCCGGAGACAAGGATCGCTTTGCCCTTGATCGGCGTCACGCGCACGCTTGTCGGCGTCGGCGTCCCGAAGGCGCCGGTATTCGCGGCGTCGAGCGCCTCCATGGCCAAGAAATTCGCGCGGCCGAGCGCCAGCGCCTCGTCCAGCAGCGTCGCGACGTCGCGCTCTTCGCGCGCCAGCATATCGAGCGCATGTTCGACCGTCGCGTAGATCGCGTCGCGCTCTTCGCCCAAAACGCGCGCATGATGCGCATAAGCGCAAACGCCCTTGAGGCCATAAAGAATGAGCGCGCGGGCGCCGACCGCGTCCTCGCCGAGGATCGCGGCGTCTTTGCGCACCGCCGCTTCCGAGGCTTGTGCGGAAAGTCCGGCCATATTGTCGGCGGGCGCGAAAGCGGCGGGGCCGGAGAGAGTTTCGGGCGTCTTGCCGGCGGCGCGCGCGGCGTCTTCGTAAAGCGCTTTGGCGCGATCGCGGATCTGCGACGCCTCCTGAATCAGTTCGACGAATTTCGCCGCATTGAAATTGACGTTGGTGAGGGTCGTGAAGAAGGCGAAGAGAATGAAGCGATCAGCCTCGATGTCGGTCGCGCCCAATTCGCGCGCGCGATGCAGATATTCGCCGACGCCCTCGCAGACATAGAGAAGAATGTCCTGCAGATCGGCGGTCGCGGCGTCCTTGCCGCACATGCCCTTCGCGCCCGCGCAACCGTCGCCTTCATCAGATCGGTAGGTCTGCTCGCATTGGTAACAGAACATGTCGCTCCCTCCTGGCTCCCTTAATAGGTATTTAGAATGCGTATTAAAAAGGTCGGAAGTCAAGCCGTGACGAGCGATGCTCGCGGCGCATGTTCAGGCGGAGAGATCGGCGAGGGGAAAAGCGGCGGATTTTTCGAGGCAGTCATGCAGGGTGTAGCGATCGAGTTCGCGCATGAATCCCTGTTCGGCGCGCGCTAACATGCCCTTCAATCGACAGCGCGGCAAAAGCGCGCAGTTGCTGCCTTGCGGGCTGAAACATTCGACCAGCGGTTGATCGTCAAGCCTGCGGACCACCTCGCCGATGCGGATGTCGCGCGGATCGCGCGCCAGTCGAACGCCGCCTTGCGCGCCGCGGATGCCCTCGACATATCCGGCCGCGGCGAGTTCCTGGAGCACTTTCGCCATATGGTGACGCGAAACGTCGAAATGATCGGCGATCGCCGCCGCGCTCATCACTTGCGGATTGCGGTCCGCGAGGAGGATGAGGGCGCGCAGGCCAAAGTCGGTGAAGGTCGTGAGCCGCATGGAGTCAATCTAACACGGTATTTAGAGTTCTGAAATATTGCGTCTCACCGCTAGCGAGTACGGCCGCGAGCCTCTGCGTCATGCCCGCGCTTGTCGCGGGCATCCACGCGGCAACCATTGCCCGCATCTCGCAAGCATTGCGCAACGTCCCGGCGTGGATGGCCGGGTCATAGGCGAGCGAAGCGACGCCGTCTTTGACGGCTTTGCCCGGCCATGACGGGCGTGGGACTGCTTGTAATGAACCCGTCCCCTCGTCCTTCGAGACGCGCGCTGCGCGCGCTCCTCAGGATGAGGGGCCTTTGGTTGCGCCATTTTCAGAGCGTCTAAACCCTGCAGCGGCTACAAGCAGTCCCCATCCTGAGGAGCGCCTGTATGGCGCGTCTCGAAGGACGAGGACGGCGAAGCGTTGCGTCGACGCCTCACCCCCCGCCCAGCGCCATGTCGTCGCGATGAATAATCTCGTCGGGGCCCTTAAAACCCAGGAGCGCCTCAATGTCCTTGGTCGAGCGGCCGACGATCTTCGCCGCGTCGACCGCGTCATAGGTCACGAGGCCGCGGCCGATCTCGCCGCCCTTGGCGTTGCGGATCAATATGCAGTCGCCGCGCGCGAAGCCGCCTTCGATTCGAGTTACCCCCGCAGGTAACAAGCTCCTGCCTGAGCGCAGCGCCTTCGCCGCGCCGTCGTCGATATGCACGGCGCCCTTCGGCTCCAGCGAGCCGGCGATCCATTTCTTGCGCGCCGTCACCGGATTGGACGGCGTCAGAAACCAGGTGCAGCGTCCGCCAGCCGCGATGCGCGCGATCGGCGCCTCTTCGCGCCCGTCGGCGATCACCATATGGGCGCCGCCGGTGGTGGCGATCTTCGCCGCCTCGATCTTGGTGCGCATGCCGCCGCGCGAATATTGCGAGGCGGCGCCCCCCGCCATCGCTTCAATCTCGGCGGTGACGCGCGGCACGATCGCGATGTGCTTGGCGTCGGGGTTAGAATCGGGCGGGGCGCTGTAGAGCCCATCGACGTCGGAGAGCAGGATCAACAGATCGGCGCTCGCCATGGTGGCGACGCGAGCGGCGAGACGATCATTGTCGCCATAGCGGATTTCCGCCGTCGCCACGGTGTCGTTCTCATTGATCACCGGCACGGCGCGCAGCGACAAAAGCCGCGTCAGGCATTCGCGCGCATAGAGGTAGCGGCGGCGCTCCTCCGTGTCGCCGAGCGTGACGAGCACCTGTCCGGCGACGAGGCCGCGATCATGCAGGATCTCGGCCCAGAGACGCGCCAGGGCGATTTGGCCGACGGCGGCGGCCGCCTGGCTGTCTTCGAGCTTCAGCGCGCCGCGCGGAAAGCCCAGCACGCTCCGTCCCAGCGCCACGGCGCCGGAGGAGACCACCAGCACGTCGGCGCCGGCGCGATGCAGATCGGCGACGTCGTCGGCGAGGCGCTTCAGCCAGGCGCGTTTCGCCGACGCCTTGTTGGGGTCGACGATGAGCGATGAGCCGACCTTCACGACGATGCGTTTGAAGTCGGCGAGGGCGGGAGCGCGCTTGGTCATGCGAGCGGAGCGAAATGTCCGATGTAGGGGGGTTGCGAGCGTGGCTTAGGGAACGCTTGAGTTAGCCCAGCCCGGCAACGACCGCAAATGGACGCCTATGGCGCGCCGTTTTGCCAGCGGCGGATGACATCGAACGGATGGATGAAACTGAGCACATTGAGCGTGAAATTGTCTCTAATGTTCAGCGCGACCCCGACTTCAAGAAGCACGGATATTGCGATGACGCCCAAAACCGGGAGCCGCCACGCAAGCACGAAGCCCAGCGCCATCGCCAGCGTATCGGCAAGCGAATTGACGATGCTGTCTCCTGCGTAGTTCTGCGCCGGCGGCTGCTTGCGATAGTGGCGGATGGCGAAGGGCGTATTCTCGAGAATCTCCCAGCCGACTTCGAGGGCCAGCGCGATCATGAAGCGCTGCCCGACCGACAGTCCCGGCGCAGCAAGCCAAAGCAGAAAATAGAACAGCACGCCGTGAATGACATGCGTGAAGCTGTACCAGTCGGTGAGCTGCTGAGAGAGGCCCGGAGAGGCGGCGTCGCCCTCCCAGAGCTTGAATTCGCCGCAGGCGCAAAGAAACGGCCGACCGAGCGCCCAAAGCGCGCCGGCCTGAACGATGAGAGCGGCGATCATCGCCGCCGCGACGTCACGCCCCGTCGTTGCATTCATCATCATATCTTCTCAACTGGAAGATCCGACGATCGAAAGCTAGTCCCCCAGTCCGACGACCTCGGCGTCTGGGGTCTTCTTGCCGCCAGCCGCAGTCGAGAGCTCCTCCAGCTCCTCGGTCCAGTATTCGAACTGCCGCCGGCCGTAGTCGACCATGGCTTCGGCGACATCGTGCGGCGATCTCGCCGCCCATACATCTTGCCCGAATTGCAGCGCGGACCGCGTGTTGATCAGGCCGAAGTCCATGAATCGCGATGCGCAGTCCTGACAGGTCTTGAGCGAAGTGAGGAGGACGGAAGGGTCTGGCGAGATCATGTTATTTCCCCTGGAGCTGTCGCTGTGTGCGCGGCAATTGCAAAAGGGGGGAGACGCGGCAGCGCCAGCGTCTCCCCAACGACTGAAAAGGGCTGCAATATACCATCTAAATAGCGTCCGCTTGATACGAACCTATGACTGGAACACGAGTTTTGGCGCAAGGTCTTGAGTTAGGTCAAGCATATGAAACTATTGCATAATTTTCATTTTGGTTCTATCCCTGTTTCAGCGTGTGGCTGTTGACGGGCGCCTCGTGAGGCGGAATTCTCGGGTCGGATGGCGGCGGCGTTTGGAGGCCACTGATGCATCGACTTGTCTATTTCAGCAACGCGGATCTTGATCTGAACCTCTCCGCGATCGAGGGAATGGTCGAGAAGTCCGCAGCGCGGAATCGACCGCGGCGCATCAGCGGGGCGCTGCTCTACAACGGCCTGAATTTTCTGCAAATTCTGGAAGGTCCCAGACAAGCGCTGACGCCGCTCTATTTGCAAATCCGGAGGGACTCCCGGCACTCCGGCGTCGTCAAGCTCGTTCACGAACGCATTTCGATGCGCAGCTACCCGGACTGGGGCATGAAGCTCGTGTGCGGCGCGCCGGAATATACGGCCGCTACGCAGGAATCGGCGCCGCGCGAGGGCGGTCTTTCCGCGATGGTTGACGGTTTTTTTAGATTTGGCCAGGCGGCGGCGTTCGCCGAACTTAGGTGAGCGCAATTCTTGCTTAGGCAGTTCGCGGACATCGGGCGCGCTGTCCGCCCTTCGGAGCGACGAATGTTAGGAATTGCGAAGAAAATCGGCTCGTCTGAGAGCGAGAACAAGGCGGCGGCCAGGGGCCGGGACGGCCGGCTTTTATCCGGCTATTTGGTCAATCTGCATCGTGGCGCGGCGCCGGTGAGAGAACTGATGCTCGCCGACATTGAAAGGTTCCAGTCGCTGGGCGCGACAGGATATGCCGACGATTTGCGCACTGCGCTTAAGCGGTTCACGTCTGAATTCATCGACCTGAAGGATCGACGCTAGGCTCCGTTTGCGCCCATTTTCTGTCTGCGCCGAGAGGAATTCGCCCAGTTTCGCGGCCGAGCCGATTAGCAAAACATCACTCGATCAACCGCGCGCGAGTCTCGCGCTCATAGCTGGCGAGTTCGTCGCTGATCGCGACGTCATAGCGCGCCTCACGCGATTGAAGCATTCGAAGATGCGCGGGCAGCGCGGCGAGCTGCGCTTTCGCGTAATCGCGGATTTGCGGAAGGTCGCATGATTCCTCCGCGACCCTACGGCCTGAAAGCATGAACGGCTGCAGCAAGGCGACGCCCGGCAGAGCTTCGCCCTCTCGGGCGATGACGTCCCTCACTGCGACGTCGTCTCTAAACTCTCGAAAAACCTGCTTGCGGCCCGGCAGCGAGCGCTTGCCCGCCGAGAGTTTCATCCGTCCCTTGCCGGCGTATTCGGTCAGCTTATAGGCGATGTCGAGGTTTGGCGCGTCGCTCGACGCCGCCATATCCGTGCCTACGCCAAAGACATCGATAGGCGCGCCGCGCGACGTCAGAGCGTCGATCTTGGTCTCCTCAAGGCCGCCGCTGGCGACGATCTGCACATCGGTCAAACCAGCTTCATCCAGGATGCGACGGGTTTCGCGCGACAGCATGTCCAGATCGCCGGAGTCGAGACGCACCGCGCGAATGTTGAAGTTCGGCCCGCGCGCCTTCGCGAGCGCGACGACCTTCTTGACGCCTTTGAGCGTGTCATAGGTGTCGACGAGCAGAGTCGTGTCGGGAAAGACCTCGCTGAAAGACTGAAAGGCGTCCATCTCACAGGCGCAAGCTTGGATAAAACTATGCGCCATCGTTCCGGCGAGTGGCAATCCATAGGCCTGACCGGCAGCGACATTGGAGGTCGACTCGACTCCGGCGATATAGAATGCGCGCGCGCCTTTTGTCGCCGCATCCATGCCTTGCGCCCGTCGTGCGCCGAAGTCGACGACGCTGGCGCCGCGCGCCGCGGCGACGACGCGCGCCGCTTTCGACGCGAGTATCGTTTGCAGTCCGATCTGATTGAGGACGAGCGTTTCGATGAGTTGCGCTTCGGCGATGGGCGCGATCACTTCCAGGATCGGTTCGTTTTGAAAGAACGGCGTCCCTTCGCGCATCGCATAGATGTCGCCGGAGAAGCGGAAGTCCGCGAGCCAGTCGAGGAACGGCTGCGAAGAAATTGCGAGCGAGTCCAGATAGTCGATGTGCTGCGGCTCAAAACGCAACTGCTCGATCTCTTGAAGAAGATCGTCCAAGCCCGCGGCGATCAGAAAATTGCGTTGCGGCGGCAGCTTGCGCACGAAGAGGCTGAACGTCGCTTGCGCGTTCATGCCCAGTTCGAAATAAGCGCGCAGCATCGCAAATTCATAGAGATCCGCGAAGAGCGCGCTGCTGGACACGACCGCTGCTTCCTTTGCCGCAATGGGTCAAGGCTGAAAGCGCTCGCGCCCATCGGGACCATAGCCATGGCTTCCGGGCCGGGCAATGTCAGGCTGCTCGCGCTGCGTCACGCGTCTTGTGCGAGCGCCGCTCAGCTATCTTCGACGACGACGCCCGCCTTCCGCATCTTTTCGACAGCGTCTCTTCCGCCTTCCGGCGTAATGGCGCGCGCGCCGGAAAGCCGCACATGCGTTGCAAATCCTTCCGCGACGGCGTCCAGCGCCGTTTCGAGCACGCAGACGTCGAGCGCCAGTCCGACGATCAAGAGGCGACGCACGCCAAGACGCCGCAGCCGCTCGGCGAGCCCCGTGCCGTTGAGCGCGGAAAGCTGGTCGCGCTCGAGCGATTCTCCTTTGCTGACAATGATCGCGCGCTCGGGCAGGCGCAGATCGGAATGGAACTGCGCGCCGGCGCTGTCCTGAACGCAATGCGCCGGCCATGATCCGCCGCAGTCGCGAAAGCTCGCATGGCCGGTCGGATGCCAGTCCCGCGACGCGACGATGGCAACGCCGGCGGCGACGGCTTCCGTGATGAGTTCATTGACCACAGAGACGATCTTGTCCGCTTCGGAAATCTCTAAGGCGCCGCCGGCGCAGAAGTCGCGCTGCACGTCCAGGACGATGAGCGCATCGCCAGGGTTCAGCCGCATCGCTTGGCTGGCCATGATTTTGCTCCGCGAGGAACGGCGCGTCTGCCTGGTCCTGATCGAAGGCGGGCACAGGGCGCGTTCCGGGGGGGCGATCCTAGCTGCGGGTGCGGTCT
>JALHNR010000040.1 GCA_022843525.1 Methylocystis sp.
CGCGATTGCGGGCGCCGACGCATCGCAGACCGCCGACGTCCGCCGCGAACAGCTTCGCGTCTTCCGGATAATTCTCCACCACGAGCAATGTGTCGAACAGGTTTGAAACGCCGCACAGTCGCTGGAGCTCACCAAGGCCAACGCCGTCATGCTCCAGAAGACGAACTTGTCGTTGCTGGACATTGGCAAGCTGCTCGAGCAGCGGCTGATCCGGGCGCAGCCGCAAGCGGACCGGCAGCGTGTTGGTGAAAAGTCCGATGTGGGCTTCGACGCCTTCGATCGCCTCGGAACGGCCCGACATTGGCGACCCGAACACGACGTCGCTGCGACCCGTCATTGTTGCAAGGAAAGCGCCCCATACGCCCTGCATCAGCGTGTTGAGCGTCAGCCCGCGGCTGCGGCGCAGCGCCTCGAGCTCTTCCAGCAATCCGGGCCGAAGATTAAGCGGCAGCTCATGAATGGCGCCGAAGCGCTTCGTGTCTTCAAACAGCAATATCGGCGCAACGCTTTGCAGCGCCTCTCGCCAGGCGAGTCGCGCCGGGCCCGGATCACGGCTCGCGAGCCAACGAACCACTGTCGGATAATCCGGCGTGAGCGCCGGCAGCGCATGACCCGCATAGGCGCCGAGCAGCTCTCGCAGCATAATCGTTGAAGACCAGCCGTCGCCGATCAAATGATGCGAGCAGATGAGCAGAACATGCTTGTCGGCGGCAAGGCGCACGAGCGTCGCCTGCGCCATCATCCGCTCCTGCGCCTCGGCGCCAAGAAACTCCTGATCGAGTTCCGCCCGCTCGAGGCGGTCGAGTTCGCCGACCTGCTGCTTTTCATCGCATGCGTCGAGATTGCAACGCTTCCATGGCCAGTGACGTAGACTGGAACTTTCATCGAGCAGCGGAAGGATTTGCAGCGCCGCGCCCCGTTGAACGTCGAAAATGGCGGCCAGCTGGGGGTGACGGCGGAGCAGCGTCTCCAGCGCATCCTTCAGTCTTTCGACATCAAGCGGACCTTCGAAATCAAAGCGGGAGATCGCGTTGTAGCGGCTGGCTTGCTCGCCGAGCCGGGCATGGAACAACAGTCCCTCTTGTAACGGCAATGCAGGCAATACGGCGGCGATCGGACCGAAACGCTCGCGCAAGGCATCTAGTTCTGGCTCGCTGATTTCGGTGGTCTCAAGAGTTTCGGCCGCCACGTCAGACTTCGACTCGAGCGCCCTCGCCATACGCGCGACGCTGCGGCACTCGAAGATGTCGCGCGGGCGCAACAGAGCGCCGCGCCGACGCAGCGCCGCACAAAGGCTTATCGCGGAAATGCTGTCGCCGCCGAGAAAGAAGAAATCGTCATCGGCGCCGACGCGGTCCACGCGCAAGACGCCCGCGACAAGTTCGGCCAGCATCGCTTCTGGTCCAGGAAGCGGCTGACGACTTTTTGACTGAGCCGCTTCGGACGGATCGGGCAAAGCCTTCCGATCGAGCTTGCCGTTAGCGCTCAGTGGAAATTCTTCCAAAACCACGATCGCAACAGGCGTCATATAGGCGGGAAGACGCTTGCTCAGCGCCGCGCGCAGCGTTTCGCCGTCGAGTTCGTGGCGTTGCGTCGCGGGCGTGACATAGCCGATCAATTGACGCGCATCGGAGGCAAGCGCCGACGTCTTGCCCTCGCCGAGAACTCGCGCGACGACCGCCGCCTGCCCAACGCCTGGCTGATCCCGCAAAGCGCTTTCGACTTCGCCGAGCTCGATCCGCTGGCCACGAATTTTCAGCTGATCATCGCTACGACCGAGATAATCGACGGTTCCGTCAGGGAGCCAGCGCGCGATGTCGCCGGTGCGATACATGCGCTCGCCGTCGGCCTCCGGGTCAGCGACAAACCGGCTTGCGGTCAGCGAAGCGCGGCGCCAATAGCCCTGCGCAAGCTGCGACCCCGTCAGATAGAGATCGCCGGCGACGCCGATCGGCGCAGGGCGCAAGCGCGCGTCCAATATGCGCAAGCCTGTGTTCCACAAAGGCCGCCCGATCGGCACGCCCGGTCCCCGCACCGACGCGAGCGCCAGTCCGAATGCAGGTTGATAGGTCACCTCGACCGTCGCTTCGGTGGGTCCGTAAACATTATGCAGCGGGGCGTAAAAAAGGCTCTCAAAAGCTTCAGCGAGTTCCTTCGACAAGGCCTCGCCAATACAAAACACTGCGCGCAGGCTTGCTGCGTCACGCGCGGCGTTCGCCGTCGTCCGAACGCCGGCGACAAAGGCGGCAAGCAGCGACGGCACGAAATTCATCGTTGTGACGCGGTAGTCGCGGATGACATGAAGCAGGGCTTCGGGATCACGGTCCACGTCTTCCGGCGCCATCACGAGACGCGCGCCGCATGTCAGGGGCCAGAAAAACTCGCCGACCGAGACATCGAAACTGCAGGGCGTCTTCTGCAAAGCCACGTCATCGGCGGTCAGCGAATATTCGCCTTGAAGCCAGCACAGGAGATTGACGACCGCGCCGTGAGAGACAACGACGCCCTTCGGCTTTCCGGTGCTACCCGACGTGTAGATGATGTAGGCCGGGTGGTCGGGCGTGAGCGGCGTCTTGGGTACGAACGAATGTTCTTTGACGCCGGACGCAAGCTCATCGAAGATCAGAACCGGTCCCATCGTTTCGAAGCGTTTTCGCAAATTCTCGCTGGTGATGATCACGCGCGGCGCTGCGTCCTCGGCCATATAGGCCAATCGCTCGTCGGGATAATTGATGTCGAGGGGCAGGTAGGCGGCGCCCGTTTCCAGCACCGCCATGATCGCAAGGCTCAAATGAGCAGTCCGCGGAAGCGCTACGGCGACATGGTCCTCGGCGACCACCCCCGCGTCTGCAAGCATTTGCGCGAGTCGATAGATTTGCCGTCGAGTCTCTCGGTAGGTCAGCGTATGGTCTGGATCAACGAGCGCTATAGCGTCCGGCGTCTTTTCAGCCTGCGCCGCGAGCATGTCGCATAATGTCAGCCGTGGAACATCCTTCGCCGTGTCGTTCGCCGCCGCGATCAGCGCGCGCTCGCCTTCGGTCAGGAGCGGCGCCGCGCCGATTGCGAGCTTGGGATCTTCCGCGAGGCGCTCCACGAGACAGGCGAGCCTCTTCGCGTGCAGTTCCAGATCCTGCTCGTCGTAGCGATCGCAATTCGCGACGAAATCAATCGTCAGTCCGCCGTCGTCGACATAAAGATCGATTTCCACATCTTCGACCGGCCCCGACGCCAGCTGATGCGTCACGCCCGCGACGCCATGGAGATCGAGCCGATAATCGAACATCTTGAGATTGAGCATCGGCCCATAGAGAGGTCGATCCGAGCCGACCAGCCCGAGATCGCGCCGCAGCTGTTCGGCTTCGTACCGTTGGCGTCGGCGCACCGCCTTCAATTCCGAGGCAAGCGCTGTCGCCGCCTCCGACAGCACCATTGATGGCGCCATGCTCAGCTGTACAGGAAGAACGTTGACGACTGGACCTGCGGCGAAGAGCGCGATGGATCCCATGCGTCGCATGAAGGGCATCCCGACCGTCAATCGCGTCGCGCCGCTCATCCGATGCAGATACGCAAAGACGGCCGTCATCGCCATTTCGACGCCGGAGACGCGAACCGCGGCGCCTTGAATCTCGAACGCCGACATAACGTCTGGCGAAAGAGATATTCTGCGCCGCAGCGGCAAGGACACATCCGTAGCCTGAGAGGCCTTCGCGCTCGGCTGCGACAATGCGATCGGAGTCGGCAGATTTTTGGCGTGGTCCAACCAAAACAACCGGTCTGCTTCCTGCGCCTTCGAGCCCTCATAGGACTGGTATTCTTCGACGACCTCGGCGAAGGAGGTGAAAGGCGAATCCCCTAAAGGCTTACCGCGCCGTAGCGCCGTATAGATGTCAGCGATGCGCCGCGCGATGGCGGCAAAGCTGAAACCGTCGACCATCAAATGGTGGTATCGCTGATACCAGAACCAACGCTCGCCATTCGTTGTTTCACCGAGACGAATCAGCGTGTGCCGATAGAGCAACGCGTCGCCATCCAGTGGCAGATCCGCCGCCAGATCGGCGCGCATGAAGGCAAGCGCCGCAGCTTCCGGATCGAGTTCTACGCTGACGTCAACGACATCCGGTTCAGGCGACTCTCCAGCATTTCGGCGTTGAGGAATGATTTGCGAGAGCTGGCCCTCGGACTCGATAAATCGAGCGTGAATTGTATCGGCCTCGGAAAGTCCGATGCGAATGGCGAGGCGTAGAGATTCAAAATCGACGTCGCCATTCAGCTCCACATATTGCGCGACGATGAAGGCGTTTCGCGTCGGTGAAACATGATCGCCCATCCATATGCCCGGTTGGGCGGCAATGAGCGGGAGCTCAAGCGCGATCGGCAAGGAAGGTCGCAAAGGCGGCGCCAGAAGCACTTGTCGTTCCCCTCAAAAGAAAGGCTGTTTACGAAATCATTCGATCAGCGCGGACGAGAAGCTTCACGAAGAGACTTCGGGCGCATGTCGGACCAATGCTCATCGACAAATTTTACGCAGTCGTTCCGATCGCTCGGACCGAAGAGTCGTCGCCATCCTGCAGGCTCCGCGGCGAATGTCGGCCAAAGACTGTGTTGTCCCTGGGAATTGACCAGAACGAGAAACGTAAGGCTTTCGTCGTCGAATGGATTTGGCTGCGCGTCGTTCACAAATTCACTCCGTCGCGTTTGTAATCGCCAATCTTGAAGCGTCCGAGCACGCCGTAACGCCCCCGGGAGCCGCACGATGGTTGGCGAGCAGAAGGGCCAGTCCGTCGATCAGTCCGCCACGCCAGCAGAGCGGATCGTGCCCGCCCGAATAGACGCGATAGTGGGCGTCGTGCCCTGCGTCGATGAGAGTTTGGTGAACGCGGTCGCTGGCGACACGAATGATTTTCTCAAAGCTTCCAGCCTCAAGAAAGACGCGAAGACGGGAAACGCCGCACTTGCTGCCCTCGATCAAATCCGCGACGACGTCTCGCGCATGGCTGCGCGTGTCAGGAACGTGCGGGCGCAGCTCCTCCCCCACGTAACCTCCCGGCCACCAAAACGAGCCAGATTGGCTGAGCACGCAACCGAAGCATTCTGGCGAGCGAAGTCCGGCGAAAAGCGCCGCGAGTCCGCCAAAGCTTTGTCCCGCTACGACGGTCTTGCTCGGATCGTGGCCGTACGGCGCGAGCTCTGCGACGATTGGCAAAAGCTCCCGCTGAACGGCCTCGAGAAAGGCTTCGTCACATGCGAGTTCGCGACTGCGCATGTTCGCGTTGAGCGAGTCGATGAGCACATAGACGCTGGGCGGGAGCAAGGCGGCTTGTGTGGCATGATCCAGGGCCGAGAAGACCGGCATGGCTTCGGCCCAATATTGACCGTCCAGGAGCACGACGAGAGGAAGCTCGCTTTCCTTGGGCGTCGCGCCCGTTCGATAGATCCAAACACGGCGACTGTTGCGCATCCGAGCGCTGTGCCATTCCATTCGATGCAGGCGGCTCTGATCGGCGGCGGGGCGGTTGTTGCGGTCGACGTCTCGCCATGCCGTTTGCAAGGGCGCCTGTGGAAGATGCGCCGCGGATAAAGGCTGTCCCCGCAGGCCAAGATGGCGAAGGTAGGGGTTTAACGGATCGGCCTGCGCGAATTTCAGCGCCGAACGCCACCACTCCTTCAGTGTGATCTCGCCGTCAGCGCCGCGAGCGCCGTGGAGATGGGTGTCATCGAGAGGAATGAAGCAGTAGCTTCCGCGCCATTCAGCCTCTACCTCGAAGGACCAATGCCAGACGTCTGTTCCGGCGATCCGCTCCAAAAAGGCGGGTTGATTGCTATGATGATCAGTGACCGAGCAGATATCGATGTAGACGCATCGAGTCCTTGAGGCCGTCGCATCGCCTTGGGGGTCACGCCACAAGAACAAGACGCGCGCCCGGTCCCCGCTTATCGCCTGGACAATTGGACAGCCTTCGATGGCGACCCGACGCCACCAGCGAACGGAACCCACGTCTCGGCCGAAGCGGCCTTTCAACAATTGCAGGCAAGGCGTCGTCATCGGGCCGCCTCCTGCAATTGCCGGTGAGACGCGGCCCAAACGCTGTCGGCGGGCCCACATTGCACGCGATGCGCTGCCGAGCGCGCCATCCACACGAAACATAAGGCGGCGGAAAGCGCGACGAGGTCGACGCCGAGCGCGGCCATGCTCGCCGAACCTTGCATGCCGAGCGCAGGCGAAGCCCAGCTGAACAGCGAGGTGAAAGGAATTGCAGCGGCGGCTATCGCGGCAAGCCAGAGAAGTTCAACGCTGGCCGCGGCCGCTCCCCTGACGAACGACCAAAGCACGCTCGCCAGAAACACGGCGTAATAAACGCCATTGTGCCACACATCGATGTTCGCGACGCGGCCGTTCAACCATTTCGCCGCTACGATCGTGATGGAGATCGCGCAGATCGCGCCGAGACAAACGCCGACCGTGGCGGCGGACATCAGCCGCGTCGATGTCTTCTGAATGACAGGCCCGCCGTTTCGCCGTTCAGTTCGCCGGCGAGACTCAATCCAAAGCAAATTGCCGGAGTAGAAGAGGAAGGCGCCCGCAATGCCGAGCAGAAAGTAGCAGACACGCACGATATCGCCGCCGAAGGTGGCGAAATGCAGGGCGAAGAACGTCGCCACGACGCCCGTCCAAGTTCCCTCTCTGCCCGGCAGATAATCCGTGTTGGCGATCTCGCCAGTGACCGGACTGATGACCGCAAACCCCTTTCCTCGCGTCATATAACGAGCGTCATAACCCCAAACTTGAACGGACGCGCCGCGAAGCCCAGCGTTTCGGTAACGCATCTCGGCGGGAACGAAACTCGGCGACGCCGCCTTCACCCGCTCAAGGAGCGCGTTGACGGGCAGCATAGGCGCAGGTCGTTCGTCCTTTTTGATTGAGTTGAACGGGTTGCTTGCGGCCATGACTGACTTCAGACGGCCGTCATAGACGACGTAGTCGAGCGCGTCGTACAGCTGATCGTGCAGGCAGAAAACGACCGCGCTCAGCGCGATGACGATGTGGAACGGCAGGCTGACGACGCCCACGATATTATGCGCGTCGAGCCACATGCGCTTGAGATTGGGGCTTATCCGCAGCGCGAAGAGATCCTTAACGAGCGAAGGCAGAACGATGATCAAGCCCGACACAAGCGCGACCGCATAGACGGCGCTCACGACGCCCATGATGGTCTCGCCGATGTCATTGGCGCCTGGAATGCCCGCGGTTCGGTGAATGTTGTCGACGAAGTCGGCAAGACTCGAGCGATATGATTGCGCCAGGCGCAAGTCGCCTTCGGGAGAGAGCTCCGCCGACCATGGCGTCTTATCATCCTTGCCTTTTCGCCATGTGAGGCGCGTCCACAGATCTTCGGTATCGGTGAGATAAAGTGTGAATTCCTTCGCCGCGTCGGGTCGAGCGGCAAGCGTGTGCGCGATCAATTCATCCGATCGGGCAAGGGCGGTGAGGTGGGCTGGAGCGGGGGACGAAACCCAGCGCGCGAGGGGCTCGGCGAACACCGTGATGGAGCCGGCGTAGAAGGCGATGAACAGAAACATCCCCGCGGTGATGCCTGTCCAGGTATGGACAACCTTATAGAGTCGAACAACGTCGCTGCGCATCGTGCGTTGTCCCAATTAGCGAAGGAAAAAGCGGCAGGCGAATAGGCCGGCGTATGCCAATAGATTTACGCCGCCCAGCCAGAGCCAGGCGCGCATACCGCTCGAAAAGAAGAAACACAGGCTGAGCGTCGTCAGCCAGATCGGCGCGATAAGCCACATCACGAGCTGAAATTTGTTGGGGGTCGCGAGTCCGCCGGGAGTGAGCCACGCAAAGAGGCCCGCAAGCCCGATCGCGAGGCTGAAGCCCAGAGTGGCGCCGGCCGAGGTTTTGCTGACCCAATCGCGTCGGATCTGATTCATGGCGCGTTCCTGATGAAGGTTCGCAGCGCTCCTAGGGCTGGGAAAATGATGAACAGAAGCATGATCAAAACGAGCGCCGCGAAAATCGCGGTCGAAAGCTGAACCACCTGACTCCACAGAAAAACGCCGAGAAGCAGCAGCGCCGCCCCCGCGACGCCGCTCCACAACCCAGGCAACGGCCGCGACAGCCAGCGCTGGTTCCGTGCGCCGAGATAGAGGCCGGCGGCGCCCATCGTGATGGCCGTGCAGGCGGCCAATTGCATAGCTGCGGGCGAGAGGTTCATCGTCCGCTCCCATCCTTAGAAGTTGAAGGTTGCCGACAGTAGGACGGTACGCGGCGCATCGAGCGTGGCGAAACCGTCGTTAAACGCTCCAGACCAGTAGCTGCGATTGAACAGATTGTTCACATTCGCCCGCAGCGTCATGTCCGTGCCGTAGATCTTCGTGGTGTAGCGAGCGCCTGCGTCGAAGCGCGTCCATTCAGGAATTCGGTAATAGTTCAACGAGTCGACATAGAGGGCGCTCGTATAGATGACGCGACCTTCCACGGTCACCCCGACCAGATAGGGAAGATCCCATTCGCCATAGAAGTTCGCCTGCCATCTTGGTATGCCGAAGGCGTTCTTTCCGGTGGTCTTTCCGTCCGCGCTCTGCGTGATGACGCCGATCGTATAGGAGACGCCGCCCAGCACGCGGACGCCCGGGATCGGCTCGCCAAAGACGTTCCACTCTATGCCCTGGTTGCGTTGCTGGACGGGCCTTTGGGTCTGCGCGGCTCCCGTGCCCACCGTCGTCATGGTTGGCTGCGTGATCTCATAGAAGCTGAGCGTATTCGCGAGTATCCCCAAATCCAGCTTTGCGCCGGTCTCGATCTGCTTGGAGACGAAGGGCGGGAACGTCTCGTTGTAATTAGCTGCGAGGACGTTCGTGACGCGCAAACCCTGACTAAGGCCTTCAATGTAGTTGGCGTAAAGCGACAGGCGGTTGTCGAATGGCTTGACGATCAGGGCGAAGGCCGGCGAGAGGCGATGGCTGTCGTAGGAGTTGGTCTCAATACCGGTGTTAGCCTGGAACGTCTTGGTCATCACGCGCTGGCTGCGCAGCCCGCCGATGAATTGGATGCGTTCGTCGAAGGCCGAAATGGTGTCGGCGAAAGCGAGGCTCGCCAGATAGGTTTCTCCCGTCTTTCGCGGATCGGTCGCGAAATAGGGTTGGCCGAGACGGAACGGCGTGTTCGGAACGACCGGCGGCGGCGGCGCCTGAGGCGGCACGACGGGGAGATAGATGTTCGATCGGTAAGGGCCAATGGATCCAAACTCGGAACTTTGGCTGAATTTCAGCGCCGATGCGCTCACCACGAATTTGTGGCGAAGCGGTCCCGTGTCCAACTCGCCGCGCAATCCGCCCTGCGTCGAAAGCGTATTGGTGTAGCCGCGCAGATTGACGATGCGCGTTCCGGTGAAGTTGCCGAGCAAGTTTACGCCGGGCGCCTGAGTTCCGTTGGTAAAGCCGAAGTTTCGGCTGTCCAAGAAGCCGATGCCGGCGAAAACAGTGACGTTCTCAGCAACATCCAGTTCCCCGCGCGCCATGACCGCCGCGTTCTCGAACCGTGCGTTCGAACCAACGAAAAGATTCGTGCTTGCGCTTGGCGCCGCGGCCACGCCAATGCCGCTGAAGCTCGCGAAGAACGCGCTGCCGTTCTTAAAGATTTCCTGGCTGTGATAGGCGTCGATCGACAGCCTGACGCGCTCTTCACGGAAATCGAGCGCCAGCGCATTCAGGCCGCGCACTTTCCACTGCTCGTCGAGCGTAGTCCCGCCGCTGCGGTAAACGCCGTTGTAGCGAACGCCGAACTGATTATGGTCGCCGCCGCGCCGCCCGACGTCGATATGCGTGCCGAACTGAGAACTGGATGTGTAATCCGTGCTGACGCTGGTGATTGGCGCATCGCCCGCATGTTTGGTGACGAGATTGATCGAGCCGCCGACCGCGCCGAAGGGCGCCATCCCGTTGAGCAGCGCGCCCGGACCCTTGAGCACTTCGACGCGCTCCAGGAATTCGGTCGGCACATGGCCGTCCGGCGCCAAGCCATACATGCCATTGAGTGCAAGCTCGCTGCCAAGCACGGGGAAGCCGCGAATTCTGAAATTCTCGCGAATGTGCCCGGCCGACGTGGTCATGCGGACCGACGGATCGTTCTCCAAGACCTGCTGCAAGGTGCGCGCCTGCTGGTTCTCGATCAGCGCCGACGTGTAGCTCGTCACATTGAATGGCGTATCCATGAAATCGCGATTGCCGAGCATGCCGAGCCGGGCGCCGCGAGCGACTTCGCCTCCGGCGTAGGCCGGCGGAAGATTGCCGATTTCACCCGTTGGCGGAGACGGCGCAACGCCGTTTGCGCCGGAGAGCAGCGGAGGACCGACCTGCGGGGCGGCGGACGTGGCGCCGCGCGTCGTCGAAGCCACATGCGGTCTCGGGCCGCTCGGATGAACGCTGCTCGCGCGCGCGCTCGATGCGACTGGACGTTGCGTTTGTTGCCGCGGTTTGGCTTGCGGCTTTTCGCGCGGCGCATCCACGGTCACCGGAGGCAATGTTTGCGAGGCGTTCTGCGCCGAAGCCGATGCGATTTCGAGCGCGATCACAACCGGCGCGCCGAAATTACATACAAGCCGGGATTTTTTCCCGATCTTCCAAGACTCCAGGCAGGAAAATAGGGAGTGCTTCTTATTCATTCTTCCGCCTCTACTATTGTGCAGTGCGACGCCTCGCGTTGTATGCAGCACTTAGCGCGGATATTTTTTTTTCGTCAATTATGTAGTCGTTATTTCGGAAGTCTTTTAAGCACTTGTGACATATGTACCATATATTACTTGTATTTATTCTCATTCCAAAGTAGATAGTACTTTGTGCTTATTGTGAACAAAATGACACGCACGCAGTCACCGTGCTGCGCCGAAGACAACAGAATTCGATCACCCGGCGACCGGTCCGAGGGGATCGCAAGGGTGCTGGTCTCAGTTGCGTCCGACCTTGCAGACACATCGAGCTTCAGATCGCGTGGTTGGGCGCAACGCTTGCAGCGAATCGTGATTCGCCGGCAAGCGCTTACGCCGCCCAGCGAAAGGAGCTCTGTTATTGTTCTTGCGCTCGGCTTTGCTCGAGTGCGACTGAATCGCGTGCGACTTTCTCTGTGACGGGACTGCGCCCTCGTCCGCTCAGCAGCGCGCGCAGCAGGACGGCGATCGTCGTCCCATTGTGCAGCGTGGCGGCGGCGAGTGGAGAAAGGCGGCCGAACGCCGCAGCGCCCAGAATCGCCGAATTCACCCCAACCGCGATCTTAAAGTTCGAATGGATCAGACCCATCGCCTCCCGGGCGATGGTGAGCATCGTGGCGACGGAATCCAGTCTGTCTTCCAGCAGCACGATGTCGGCAGTGGCTCGCGCAATATCGGCGGCGCGCGGCATCGAGATGCCGACATCCGCCGCCATCAATGCGGGCCCGTCGTTCACGCCATCGCCGATATAAGCGACGCGGCGCCCCTCCTGTTTGAGCGCCGCTATGATGTCGGCTTTGTCCTCCGGCTGCTGTTCGTAATGCACCTCATCTATGCCGAGCGTCTCCGCGAAAGCCAGGGCCGGCGCCTGGCGGTCGCCCGTGATCATCACGAGGCGCTTGACTCCTAATGCGCGCAACTGCGCAAGCGTGCCCGCGCTCTCCGGCCGCAATCGATCGCGCAATGCAAAGAC
This sequence comes from Methylocystis sp., assembly GCA_022843525.1. Taxonomy (GTDB): domain Bacteria; phylum Pseudomonadota; class Alphaproteobacteria; order Rhizobiales; family Beijerinckiaceae; genus Methylocystis. Next base: position 11,689 of record JALHNR010000040.1, read on the forward strand.
CGCGATCGGGCGCTCATCGGCGGCGACATAGAGAAGCGATTTGCCTTGCTCTTGAAGCGCTCGCACCGTTTTGCGGGCGTCCGCGAATGAAATGTGCTCGTCGTCTTCGAGATAATGCCGGCTGCCAAACCGAATGCGACGTCCATCAACATTCGCTTCCACGCCGTGGCCGACGATGAAATTGACGGCCTCATGCGGGACATGAGCGAGCCGGCGCTGCTGCGCGAGCCCGACGACGGCGCGCGCGATGGGATGACTCGTGTGTTCGCCGAGCGACGCGACCATGGCGGCCGCCCGTTCTTCGTCGATCCCCGGGTCCAGCGGACAAATGTCCGTGACCTCGAGCGTGTTGTGGGTCAGCGTGCCGGTCTTGTCGAAGACGATCGTGTCGACTCCGGCAAGCGTTTCGATCGCCGTTCCGCTCTTGACCAGACAGCCTTCTTGCGCCGCCCGATACATTGCCGATTTTATGGCGATCGGCGTGCCGAGCTTCACCGCGCAGGAATAGTCGACCATGAAGACGGATTCGATCCGGCGCCAGTCGCGCGTGAGCGCGAACACCACTGCAGCCGTAGCCAGCGTAATGCCGACGCGTCGATCCGCAAAGACGCTGGACACAGTCTCGATCTCCGCCGGACGATCGAGCGCCTCCTGGATATAGCGCGTGATACGCCCGGTCGTCGTAGCCTCGCCCACGCGCTCAGCCTGGATCACGAGCCGTCCGTCGGTGACAACGCCGCCCGCGAGCGCATGGTCTCCGACCGCGCGCGGCAGGGGAAGGCTTTCGCCGGTCACCGACGACTGGTCGACATAAGCGTCGCCGGCGACCACCTGGCCGTCGACCGGAATGGTTTCCCCGACGCCGATAACGACGCGCTCGCCGCCTTTCAGCTGCGTGAACGGCACGTGCGCGAGTTCGCCATCGTGGCGTTCCACCCAGACATCGCCAGGCCCTTGTCGCAGGAGCGAACGCAACAATTCGTCGGACTGCTGGACGGTGGTGGCCTCGATATGCTCCGCCAGCGCGAGAAGAAAGCGGGTCACGCTGGCGGTGGCATATTCCTGGCGCGCCGCCGGCACGCCGATGGCGAGCGCATCAAGAACGTCGGTCTTCAGCCTGCCGCGCGCCGCCGCAAAGATTCCGCGCGCCAGGACGTCCGAGATGTTGAGCCAAGTAATCGCTGCGGCGAGCGGCGCGGGAAGCACGAGCGCGGCGGCGATCGCGCCGGCTGCGAGAGTCACGCGCCTGGCGTTGGCGGCTGGCGGAGGCCGCCAGATATCCATCGCCACTGATGGCGTTCGACGTGCGGTCGCGAGAATGGCGTCGCGGACCTCAGGCTGTCCGTCATACGCCAGCGTCATAGATGCGCAGGCGCGATTGGCGCGCACGGACGCGACGCCGGGAAGCTGGCGCAGCGCAACTTCCATCTGCGCAAAATCGTCCGCATCGGACAAAATCCGCAACCGCAGTCGCTTGTCCAACTCATGGACAATTTCTACACACGCAATGGTCAGCGAGGAGGCTCCCTTCCTCAAGAGCGTTTCTCGGAAATGCTTGCGAGGCTCACGCAGCCGGTAGTTTCGCTCCTAACGTAGTTCGGCGCCCCGGTCCACAAAAGCGTTGCGGGCTTAGCAGAGTCGCTACCGCGCCCTTTCAACCACGTTCTTTGCCTTTCGCCTTAAGGACGATTAGCTAAGATCACTGGCGAGACCCGCCAAGACCACTGACAGGAGCCGAGTCATGTTTGTCGCAATGAACCGCTTCAAAATCGTCAAGGGAAAGGAACAGGCCTTCGAGGACGTCTGGCGGTCGCGTCAGTCGCTACTTCAGGAAAGGCCCGGATTCATCGTCTTCCATCTGCTCAAAGGGCCCGAGCGCGAGGACCATACTCTCTATGCTTCGCATGCGCTGTGGGAGACTCGGCAGCACTTCATCGATTGGACGCATTCCGAACATTTCCGCGAGGCTCACAAAAACGCTGGTCAGAACCGCGATCTCTATCTGGGCGGCCCCGAGTTCGAAGGCTTCGACGCGGTTCTCACCGAAGCCAATCCAAACTATGCGCCGACTGCCGCAGCACAGGATTGACGCTGCAAGAGCACGGGCGTCGGCCTCCCGAGGCGGGTGACGCAGCTGGTTAGGCGCGATCATCTCCCCGCCGTCCCCGCTGCGAAGCCCGATGGCGTCTATCTTGCGCCACGCCGCGCATGCCTCGAGGCGGACCCGTTCAGCGGGAACCGATCGCCGGCGCGCCTGTCTCCGACCCTTTCGGAGAGTGGAAGGCGTCGCCGTCCGCGAGCGGCAAACTGACGATGAATTCGCTGCCCCGGCCGGCGCCCTCGCTGCGCGCTTCCACCCGGCCGCCGTGGATCTCGACAAGGCTGCGCACAAGCGCGAGCCCAATGCCGAGCCCACCTTCGGAAAGCCGAATCTGGTCGTCCGTCTGCGCGAAGAGATCGAAGACGCGCGGCATCATGTCGGCGCTGATGCCGACGCCATTGTCGCGAACCCGCAGAACGACCTCGTCGTCCCGGCGCGCGGCGTTGATTTCGATGCGCCCGCCCGGCGGCGTGTATTTCGCCGCGTTGTTGATGATGTTGGCCGCAATCTGCGCCAGACGAACGGAGTCGCCGAAAACCCGCAGCGACTCATCCGCGATATTCACGGTTACGCGGTGGCTCTTGTTGTCGATGAGCGGCTGACAGGCCTCCAAGGCATGCCGCAAGAAATCCGACACGGCGACATTTTCCTTGCGCAACTCGATTTTGCCACGGCTGATCCGGGAGATTTCGAGAAGGTCGTCGACGAGGCGAACAAGATGATCGACCTGTCGCTGAACCATAGCGAGCAGCGGAGTCTCCGGGAATCCAGGACCATACTTCTTCTTCAGAATATTCACGGCGTTCCGGATCGGGGCGAGCGGGTTGCGTAATTCATGCGCCAGAGTGGCGAGGAACTCGTCCTTGCGGCGGTCGGCCTCTTGCAGCGCGCTTTCGGCCTCATGTCGCGCGGTCACATCGGCATGGGTGCCGATCGCCCTTAGCGGCCGGCCATCACCGTCCCGCTCCACGACCCGTCCGCGGTCCAGGATCCAGCGCCACGAACCATCCTTGTGACGCAGGCGGTGCTCGCATTCGTAGAAATCCGAGCGACCCTCCAGATGGTCAGACAATCTGGCGGCGACCTCTTGCTTTTCGTCGGGATGAATGAGGCTTTCCCAGGCTCGGACATCGGGTTCAATCTCGCTGAGATCGTAGCCGAGCATCGACGCCCAATGGCCGCCGAACTGGACTCGGCCGCTGGGCACGTGCCAGTCCCAGAATCCCAGCTGCCCGGCTTCCAGCGCCAGCGCGAGCTGCTGCTGGCTTTCCCGTAGCGCCAGTTCGGCCTGTTTGAGATCGTTGATGTCCGTATTGCTGCCGAACCACTCGACGATCTCGCCGGTTGCGTCGCGAATGGGTGCGGCCTGAACGCGCATCCAGCGCCACTCGCCATCATGTCGGCGGATGCGGTGCTCGCTCCAAAACGGCTCGTCGCGACCGACGGCTGCTCGCCACCGCGCCGCGACCGCCTCGAGGTCGTCGGGGTGAACGACCTTGGTCCAGCCGTCGCCCAGCATTTCCTCGGCGGTCTGGCCCGTGAAGGCCATCCATTCCTGTTGCGGCTTTTCATGCAGTCCTGATGGCGGACAGCTCCAGGTGATTGCGCTCGCCGCTTCGACGAGAGAGCGATAGCGCAGCTCGCTTTCGCGCAGCGCCTTCTCGACCCGCTTGCGCTCGGAAACGTCGATGTTCACGCCCGTGAGGCGCACCGGCTTGCCGGCCGCGTCCTTGAAACCTTGAAACCGCCCGGCAATCCAATGCACGCTGCCGTCGGGCCAGACGACTCGCCACTCATGCTCGACGGGCTCGCCCGTCACCAGCGTTTCGTTAGCCTTGGCGACCGCGCCAGCGCGATCGTCTTGGTGCACCAACTGCTCCCAGGCCGACCCCCTCCGGCCGAATTCGCCCGGCGCCAGCCCATACATCGCCTCCAGTTCCGGCGTCCAGATGTTCACGTCCGTCGGAATACGCCAGTCGAACGCGCCGATCTTCGCAGCCTCGGTCGCGAGCCGCAGCCGAGCCTCGCTCTCGCGCAGCGCCTCCTCCGCCTGCTTTCGATCGGTGATGTCCTGCGTAATGCCGAAGCCGCCAAGCAGCGCGCCCGCCGCGTCAAATTCCAGATAGGCCTTCTCACGCACCCATTTGACCTCTTCCCCGGACACGATGCGATGCTCGATGTCGTAGGGTTCGCCGCGAAGGCCAGCCTGCCACTTTGCGTCAACATCGGCCTGGTCGTCGGGGTGCACGATGGAAAGAAAACTGTCGTAGGTCAGCGGCGTCCCCTTCGGCACGTCGAAGATCCGATGGTTCTCGTCCGACCAGGTCAAAACGTTCCGGCGCACGTCCATCCGCCACCAGCCGATCTTTCCGACCTCCTGCGCGCGGTCGAGATCGTTGCGACTTTGCTGCAG
>JALHNR010000041.1 GCA_022843525.1 Methylocystis sp.
AGTTCGGCGGAAACTTCAGATAGGCGATAAACACGCCAGCTTTGCTTGGATCGCCGACGAGCAGAACGCTCTTGGCGCCTTTGGGAAGGATCGGCTCGTCTGTCCATGGAAGCCTGTCCTTCGTGAATGTTTCCGCGGCGTCTACGGACATGCGATCAATTTTTTGATCGGCCTGCGCGTATACAGAGCCTGCAATAGCGAGCAAAATCATGGCTGACGCAAGGATTCTCATGAGTTTCACCTTTCATGCGATCGGGCGTCCTTCGTCAGGCCGCGTGTTCGAACCTGCAAAGCCGGGTACGGATTAGTCTGACTCAAGCCGAACCGTTATTTTCCTTTCGCCTTCTTCTCCGCCTGCGCCATACGAAACGAGACCGCCCAGCCCGCCTTTTCCATCTGCTGGCCGCGCGCCACGGCGAGCGCCTCGGGCGCGACATCCTTGGTGATGACGGAGCCGGAGCCGACATAGGCGCCCTGCCCGATCGTCACCGGCGCGACAAGCGACGAGTTTGAGCCGATGAAGGCGTTTTCACCGATCGTCGTGCGATATTTGAGGAAGCCGTCGTAATTGCAGGTGATGGTTCCTGCGCCGATATTGGCGTTCGCGCCGATGTCGGCGTCGCCGATATAGGTCAGATGATTGACCTTGGCGCCTCGCGCGACATTGGCGTTCTTGATCTCGACGAAATTCCCCACCTTGGCTTTTTCGGCAAGAGCCGCGCCGGGCCGCAAGCGCGCGAAAGGTCCGACGCTTGCGCCTGCGCCGACGCGTGCGCCTTCAAGATGCGAGAAGGCGTGGATCACGGCGCCGTCGGCGATTTCAACGCCCGGTCCGATGAAGACATGCGGCTCGATGACGACGTCGCGGCCGATCGCGGCGTCGGCCGCAAGAAAAACCGTTTCCGGTGCGGTCATCGTCGCGCCGCCCGCCATAGCGGCGCGGCGAAGACGCGCCTGCGCGACGGCCTCAGCCTGCGCGAGCTGGATTCGGTCGTTGACGCCGAGAACTTCGGCTTCGTCGGCGATGACGACTCTCGTTTCGAGTCCGTCCCCGCGCGCGAGTTCCACAACGTCGGTGAGATAGAATTCGCCCTTGGCGTTTTTGTTGTCGATCTTCTCGAGCAGGCGCAGCGCCTCTCCGCCATCGATCGCCATCAGACCGCCGTTGCAGAGCGTGACCACGCGTTCTTCGTCGCTGGCGTCTTTCTCCTCGCGGATGGCGACGAGGCGCCCCGCGGCGTCGCGCAGCAGCCGTCCGTAGCCGAAGGGGTCGGACGCCTGAAAGCCCAGAACGGCGACGGCGGCGCCTTCGGCAAGGGCGGCGCGCAACGCGCCGATCGTCGGCGCTGTCACCAGCGGCGTATCGGCGAAGAGCACCAGGAGGTCGTCGCATCGCTCCGCAATGGCGGCGCGCGCGGCGAGAACGGCGTGCGCCGTGCCGCGTCGTTGGCTCTGCACAAAGATTTCCGCCTCAGGGATGAAGCGGCGCGCCTCCGCGCCGACGTCATCGCGACCCGGCCCGACGATCACGGCGACTCTGCCGACGCCCGCCGACATGGCGCTTGAGAGCACATTGCCAAGCATCGAGCGCCCGGCGACCTCGTGCAGCGCCTTCGGCCGGTCGGATTTCATCCGCGTGCCTTCGCCGGCGGCAAGGACGATTGCGAGCGCGCTTCTTTCTGTCGGCATCGGGCGCCCAGGGCTAGACGTTGGCGTGAGGAGCCGGCGTCACAACGCCGCTCAGGCCGCGGTTCTGGCAGATTCGAGCGGCGGAGCGCAAGCCGCCGCGGCTTTCGCGCGCAGCCTTAAAAATCCACCAAGAAAACCATTTTGTCTCGTTAGCTTTCTTGTATAGAGGGGCTGTCGCCAGCCCAGCGCCGCAAATAGGCTCAATCACCCGTTCTGGACCGCGCGGATCGGCTTCCTTCGGTAGCTCATGTTTGAACGTCGAGATGTATTGAAAGCGGGCTTGGGCGTCATCGCGGCGGGGATCGTTCCACCGCCGTCAAGCGCAGGGACCGCCGGTCAGGCGGCCCCCCCGACGGTTCAAAAGCCTGCGCCATTCTCGCGCGACATGGTCGTCGAACTAGCCCGCGCGCTGGCCACCAAACCATATACGGCGCCGCGAACTGACCTGCCCGAACCCTTCGCCAATCTCTCCTATGAGCAATTCGTCGGGATCAAGACGAAGCCGGATGCGGCGATTTGGCGTCACGACAATACGGGTTTCAGCATCGAGCCGCTTCACCGCGGCCATATTTTTGCGGCTGCGGTGGATATTTACCTCGTGGAGAACGCCGCCGCCGCGCGACTGCCTTATGAGGCGAGCCGCTTCGACTATGGCGCGCTCAATGTCCCGGAGACGCTTCCCGACCTCAGCTTTTCGGGCTTTCGGGTGCTTCACGCCCAAAATGGCGGCGCCGAGGCGGAGCTCGCCATATACCAGGGGGCAAGCTTTTATCGGGCTGTCGCGCGCGGGCAGAATCTCGGCGTCACCGCGCGCGGTCTCTCCATTCGAACGGCGGATCCGCGCGGCGAGGAATTCCCCGCCTTCCGCAGTTTCTGGATCGAGAAGCCCGCGCTCGGCGACAATGCGCTCGTCATTCATGCTCTGCTCGATTCGCCCAGCGTCGCCGGCGTCTATCGTTTTACGCTGCGGCCGGGCGAAGCGACGCTCATCGACACCGAATTGACGCTTTTTCCGCGCACCGCGGTCGATCATTTGGGGATTGCCGGCTTTGCCGGGGCTTCGCTGTTTACGCCGCTCGACCGCCCCAGGCTCGACGATTGGCGGCCGATGGTCGCCGACATCAACGGCATTCAGATGCTCTCGGGCCAGGGCGAATGGCTCTGGCGACCCGTGTCGAACCGCGAAAGTCTGCAGTTCTCCTCCTTTGTCGACGACAATCCACAGGGCTTTGGCTCGCTGATCCGGCAGCGCGACATCGACGACTACGAGGATGACCAGCAGCACTGGGAGCGCCGTCCGTCGCTGTGGATCGAACCGCTCGGCGAGTGGGGCGAAGGCGGCCTGCAGCTCGTCGAAATTCCCTCCGAATCCGAAATCAACGCCAATATCGTCGCCTATTGGCGGCCCAAGACCGCTCTCGTCGCCGGCAAGGAGACGTCCTTCGCCTATCGGCAGTTCTGGTGCTGGGAGCCGCCGACGCGGCCGCCGCTGGCGATCGCCACGCGCGCACGCTCGGGCCGTGCGCCGGGCGGCAAGCTCCGCCGTTTTATTGTCGTCTTTTCCGGCGACGTGTTGGCGGACCCTCAACGCACAACGCAGCTAAAAGCGGCGTTGACGACCTCTCCGGGATTGGCGACGAATATTCGGACCTATTTGACTCCGTCGGCAAAGTCCTGCCGCGTCGCCTTCGACGTAGACCCTGCCGGCGAGAACTTCTGCGAGCTTCGGCTCGTTTTGCAGTCCGACGAGCGACCGATCAGCGAGACCTGGCTTTATCGATGGACGTCGTGACCCTCGCTCCTTCAGACGATCCGCCGCGGGCAATGGAATGGCGGGGCGCCAGCTCCGATCCCGCCGCCGCCCCGCCGACCCCGATCGAGAACCGGCTGTCGATGCCGGCGCAAAACCTTTTTAAATTCGACAAGCGCCAGCAGCGCAAAGTCGAAGCGCCTTGGCTGTGGCGCACGCCATGGCTTGCGAGGATTGTCACCTTTGGCGGCGGTCTGGCGCTGACGGCCTATGGCGCTCACGAGATGTATAAGGTCGTCGACGTCGGCGGGGTGACCACCTTGAAGTGGGCGCTGCTGGGATTGTTCGTGCTGAACTTCTCCTGGATCGCGCTATCCTTCACGAGCTGCGTCGTCGGCTTCGCCTTGCTGATGCGCCAGCGTTGGCGCCCGGCGTTGCCGTCGGCGCTCGCCGAGACCACCGCCGTCGTCATGCCGATCTACAATGAGGCGCCGAGCCGGGTCTTCGCCGCCTTGCAGACGATCTACGAAGACGTGCAAGCGACCGGCCTTGGCGCGCATTTCGACTGGTTCTTCCTCTCAGACACCACCAATCCCGACATCTGGATCGCCGAAGAGCGCGCCTTCATCGGCATTCGCCGTCGGCTCGGCCCACAGGCGCGAATCTTTTACCGCCGGCGTGAAAAGAACACCGGACGCAAGGCGGGCAATATTGAAGACTTCGTCTCGCGCTGGGGCGGCGCCTATAAGCATATGGTGGTGCTCGACGCCGACAGCCTGATGAGCGGGCCGACAATCGTGCAGCTCGCCGCCGCCATGGAGGCCGACCCCGACAGCGGCATCATTCAGACCCTGCCGCTGATCATCAACCGCAACACGCTCTTCGCCCGGGTCCAGCAATTCGCCGCGCGCATCTATGGGCCCGTCATCGCGATGGGCCTAACGGCCTGGATGGGCCGCGACGGGAATTATTGGGGTCATAACGCGATCATTCGCACCGAAGCCTTCGCCCGCTACTGCGGCCTGCCCGATCTGCGCGGCCGCCCGCCCTGGGGCGGCCATATCCTGAGCCATGACTTCGTCGAAGCCGCGCTTATTCGCCGCGCCGGATATGCGGTCTACATGACGCCGACGCTTGGGGGCTCTTATGAAGAAAGCCCGCCTTCCCTAATCGACCTGTCGATTCGCGACCGCCGCTGGTGTCAGGGCAATCTGCAGCATGCGCGCGTCCTGAGCGGCGCAGGCTTTCACTGGGCGTCGCGGCAGCATTTTCTCACCGGCATCTTTGGCTATCTGACGTCGCCGCTCTGGCTGCTGCAACTTCTCATCGGCATCGTCATCGTCTTCCAGGCGAGCTATTTCCGACCGGAGTATTTTACCGGCGAATTTGCGCTCTTTCCGACCTTCCCGCGGTTCGACGCCGAACGGTCGCTCGAACTCTTCGGACTGACGATGGGCATTCTGCTCGCCCCCAAGATGTTGGGCCTGATCGTCGCCATCTATGAGCCGGAAACGCGCAAAGGCTCCGGCGGCGTGATCATGCTGCTGATCTCGACCCTTTTCGAAGTCGTGCTGTCCGCCCTGCTCGCGCCGATCATGATGCTGATTCAGACCGGCCATGTGCTGCACATCGTTTTCGGTTTTGACACCGGTTGGGATCCGCAGCGGCGCGACGACGGCTCGGTGCCGTTTGCCGATATCGTCCGCCGCCACATATGGCACGTGGCGCTCGGCCTCTTAAGCCTCATCGCGGGCTTCATGATTTCGCCCTCGCTCGTCGCCTGGATGTCGCCGACGATCGCCGGCCTTGTGCTTGCGATCTTGATTTCCTGGGCGACGAGTCAACGTTGGCTTGGCCTCGTTTTTCGTCGCGCCGGCGTGCTGACGACTCCCGAAGAAACCACGACGCCGCCGATCGCCAAGCGCGGCAAGGCGCTCTCCAAAGCGCTGGCGCGCGCCGGCGAAGACGACGTCAATGGTCTGCTGGCGCTCCACGCCGATCCCGAGTTGCGCGCGCTGCATGAAAGCTGGCTGCCGACGCGACGCTCGAGACAGCGCGGCCAGATCAGCGCGGACCGGGCCTTGGCCGAAACCAAGATCGCCGACGCCGAGACGATCGAAGACGCCGTCAATTGGCTGAACCGCGGCGAACGGCTCGTGGCGCTCTCCGACCGAGCGCTCATCGGCATGGTCGCGCGTCTGCCGCGCCGCGCCGCGCTGGCGGCCGCTGCGCAGAGAACCCCGCACGCCGCGGAGTGACTCGGCGGGCTTGAGACAAGGCTGATGGGTTCGTGACTCATATCTACAAAATCATTTCACAGTCGGAGTGGCGGGCGGCGGAAGCGGCGGGCCTCTTTAGCGGCGCGGCGGTCGATCTCGTCGACGGCTTCATTCACTTTTCGGCCGCGGATCAGGTCGAGGAAACAGCGGCGAGATATTTCGCCGGCCAAACCGATCTGCTGCTCGTCGCGGTGAACGCCGCCGCGCTCGGCGAGGCGCTCAGATGGGAGGTTTCGCGCGGCGGCGCGCTCTTTCCGCATCTCTATGCGCCGCTTCCTCTCGAGGCGGTTACGCGCGTCGATCCGCTCCACTTGGGCGCGGACGGCCAGCATGATTTTTCGGCCGTTCTCGAATGACGGACGCCTTCGCGATCGCATCGCCGCTTTTGCGTCTGCTCGACGCTGAAACGGCGCATCATGCGACGATTGCGGCGCTGAAACTGCTGCCCTGTCGGGCGCCGCCGGCGAATGATCCGCGTCTCGCGGTCCACGCCTTCGGTCTCGAGTTTCCCAACCCGATCGGCCTCGCGGCGGGCTTCGACAAAAATGCCGAAGTCGCCGACGCAATGCTCGGTCTCGGGTTCGGCTTCGTCGAAGTTGGCACGCTGACGCCGCGCGCGCAGCCCGGCAATCCGCGTCCGCGCGCCTTTCGCCTCATCGAGGATCGCGCCGTCGTCAATCGCTACGGCTTCAACAATGAAGGCCATGCGCCGGCGCTGGCGCGCCTGTCGAAGCGCGCGCGGCGAGGAATCGTCGGCGTCAATATCGGCGCGAACAAAGACGCGGCGGACCGCGTGGCGGACTATGTCGCGGGCGTCAGCGCCTTCGCCGACGTCGCGAGCTATTTCACGATCAATGTGAGTTCGCCCAATACGCCGGGCCTGCGCGATCTTCAGGAGCCGGAAGCGCTTTCAGATTTGCTGGCGCGTGTCGTCGAGGCGCGTGACGCGGCGCCGGTTCGACGGCCCCTGCTCCTCAAAATCGCGCCGGACCTCACGCTCGCGCAGCTCGACGCCATCGTGCGGGTCGCGCGCGACAAGCGCATCGACGGCATGATCGTATCCAACACGACGATTTCGCGCCCCGCAACGCTGCGTTCGCCTTTTGCGAAGGAGAGCGGCGGCCTTTCCGGCGCGCCGCTGTTCGATCTCTCGACGCGCATGCTCGGGCAAACATTTTTGCGCGTTGAAGGACAGTTTCCGCTGATCGGCGTCGGCGGCGTCGACAGCGCGGATGCGGCGCTCGCCAAAATCGAAGCCGGCGCGACGCTTGTGCAGCTTTATTCCGCGCTTGTTTATGAAGGGCCAGGGTTGGTCGCGCGGATCAAGCGCGGATTGGTGGAATCGCTCGCGCGAGACAGAGATGCGCTGGCCGCAAGGATCGGCAAAAGGGCGAAATCGTTTTAGCGCCGGATGAAACGCTCGACGGGGTGTCCCCAGCGATTCTCCATCGCTACTCGCCCTGAGAAGGATGCTGCGCACGCCGACTGCGCGCCGTCAGGCGCACGATCGAGCCGCCCGGACGCGGAAATACGAGCTGCAAACAATCTCCCGGTCCGTTGGTGATTTCCCACGGATGGGTCAGATAGGTGCTGATTGTTTTGCGCTCTCCAGGATTAAGACCGCCATAACTCTTGTCGCTTCCGGAGAAGTCCTTCCAATAGATGCCGCGATATTCGCCCGACTGATTGACGAAGGTGATCGTCGTCGCGACGTCGCTGTTTTGCGAACGCGCGCGCGGACAACCCGCATGCGCCCAGCTTGCGGTTCCTAAGGAGGCGACCGCAACAATCGCGACGCACAGGCGCAACGACGCCCGAGTTGGATAGTCTGTCACAGGGTTCCCCTTCACGATGCGTGCACGTTGAAGGCGCGCGCGGCCTATCATGACGTGCGGCCGATGCGCCGGCAACGCCGCTCAGCCGGAGGATCGCCGGCTTCCATGTAACGACGCGCGATGCTATCGAGCCCTCGATCAACGCAAGAGGAACGATGATGACCGAGCATATCTGGCTAGCGACGGGCGAAGCGACGGTTCTGGCCGAGGACGGACAATATACCGACGCCATGCCGGAAGTGATGATCGGCAACGTCAAGGGCCCGGTCGGGCACGCCTTCGCCAGCATGGCGGGCCAGGTCGCCGGCCATCCGCGCATGTTCGTCATCCGCGACCTCAACCAGCAGGTGCGGCCGTCGACGATGATGACCACGAAGATGACGGTCAAATCGGAAGATTACGTCGAGCTTCTCGGCGGCGTGGTGCAAGCGGCGACCGGAGACGCCATCGTCGACTGCGTCGCCGAAGGAATTCTCCCCAAGGATCAGCTCAACGAGCTCTGCATGATCATCATGGTCTGGCTCGATCCGCGTTGCGCCACCCATGCGGAGCTCGACAAGAAAGATCTCTATCGCACCAATTATGAAGCGACGAAGCTCGCGATCTCTCGGGCCATGAAGGGCGAGCCGACGGCCGACGAGCTCATCGCCAACCGCAAGAGCGTCCAGCACTACGCGCTCGAAGGCGTGTTCGAAGACTGATCATCCTCGCGGACGCGCACGCCGATAATCATGCCGTCCTCGAACCAGCTCGACAGCGATTGCGCCAGCCGCTCGGGCGCAATCTCGCCCGCCTGCTGAAAGGCGGTCATCTGACAGATGTCGCCGAAGGCGTGGCCGGCGCGCGCTTCTGACAGCGCGACATATTCGTCGGGCTCGAGCTGGCGATAGGCGGATTCATGATCGACACGCCATACGGCGGCATATTCGATGTGTTCGCCCGCCGCGGGCGTATCGACTTTCGCCGGCGCCTCCTCGCTGATCGCCGCGCCGTAAGCCTCGATCGTGCCGGCGACGAGTTCGAGCAGCGTGAGGCTCGGGTCGAATTCGAAAGCGAGCCGCGCCCAATCGTCGGGCGCAAAGCCCGCCAACGCCTGCACCGTCAACGGCGTTTCGTCAGTCGTGTCGAAGGCGTCGACCATGGCGCGCTCAAACAGCGCCATGGACACGGCCGCAACATCGTCGCGCCAGCGCGCATTTTCGCGCATGAAGTCCGGCAGGCCGGTGGTGAACCAGCGCGCGTTCGGATCGTGCGACGGACATTGGTCGATGTAATCGTCGACCAGCGCGTCAAACGCCTCGTCTCCGAGAATCGCGCGCAACCCCGGGTGATCCTGCGCGACAAAGTCCGCCAGCCGTATGCGATAGCCCGTCTGATAGACGTCCAGCAGCGTCTCCGGCGCGGCGCCGCGCGGCGACGGCCTTAGTTTCTTCAGGAGAGGCTTGTCCGCCTCTCCAGAGCCGGCCAGCACACGCTGCTGAAACAGAGACTGAAAATCGGCGAGCTTCATGCGGCGCTGAGCGCTCGCTCTTTTGAAATGCGGGCGTCGATGTCGCGCATATTCTGCAGTTCGTCGAGAAGCTCCGCGAGCGGCGGATAATTGTCGTCGCGCTCGATCATGGCGGAGACGTCGCCGCAGCGACGACGCGCGTGCTCGTACAGCGCCCAGACCTCATCACAAACCGGCTGGTCGTGCGTGTCCACGCGATGAGTCTCATTGTTGGTGTGACCCGCCATGTGAAATTGCACGACGCGCTCGGCCGGAACGCCATCGATGAAGGCCACCGGATCGAAGCCGTGGTTGAAGCTCGAAACGAAAACATTGTTGACGTCGAGCAGCAACAGGCAATCGGCGCGCTCGGCCATTTCGCGAACGAACTCGTGTTCGCTCATCTCGGAATCGACGAAGGAAACGTAAGTTGAGGCGTTTTCAACGACCAGCCGGCGCTTGAGAAAATCCTGCACCCGCTGGATGCGCTCGACGATATGCGCAAGCGATTCGCGCGTGTAGGGAATGGGCAGCAGATCGTGGAGCGTCACGCCATGAACGCCTGTCCAGGCGACGTGATCTGAAACCCATGCCGGCTGGACGCGTTCGGCGAGCGCCTTCAGCTGTCGCAAATAGTCGAAGTTGAGCGGGTCGGTTGACGCAAGCGACATCGAGACGCCGTGCATGACGACGGGGTAATCGGCGCGTATGCGCTCCAACATCGCCAGAGGCCGGCCGCCGGCAAGCATGTAGTTTTCAGAAATGATTTCGAACCAGTCGATCGGCGGGCGCGACGACAGGATCTCTTCATAGTAGATCGGCCGCAGACCCAAGCCGTAGCCAAGCGGCGCGGGTTTTTCCATGACGTGTTCCCCTCTCAGGCATCGCCGCTCATGCCGGAGCCGCATCAGCGTGGCGGGGACGGCCGTAGGAGCCGCCCCCGCGCAAGGCGATTACTTGCTGTGGCAGCGGCTCTTCATGTTGCAGCGGCCCTTGTGGTGGTGACACTGCGCCTTGTGATGGCACTTGGCCATGCCGCGGCATGTTCCCTTGGCGCCGCAATGGGTCTTCGCGTGGGTCGACTTCGCGGAATGCGCGTGGGCGGGCGCAACCGACGCGCCGCTCAGAGCAAGGGCGACGGCGGCGGCGGCGAGAGCCGAACCTGAAATAATATTCGTCTTCATCTCTTTCTCCTCTTTATATCCCTATCGCAACGACGGGAAGTCGACGCTCTCGCCGTCTGGACGGCGAACGCGAAGTTCTACTGGGCTTCGGCCGAGCGGCCCGGCGCGCCAATGTTGCTCCGGGCGGCGGTCGCGCCGCAGCTGACGCTTGGCGGCGCGCCGAAGCGTGGCAGTGGGACGCAGACTATGCGTGCGGCTGCGATTCCGCTAGCGAGAAATTCGCCAATAAGCGTGCCTTTCGCGATATGATTATTATATTAAAACAGTCTATTGTTAACTTATTGCAGCGCAATATCATGGCTTTGCGCAGGCTGCGTCAACTCTTTTCTTTTCGGCGCGCTTGCGACGGCGGCGCGCCGCTGGTAGATAGGCCCCGCCTCGGTAACCAAGCCGGGGCATTCGCTTTGGTTTTCGACATCGGGCCGCGCCGGCAGTTCGCTTAGCGAACTTTTCGTCCAGCCTCGCGTTTTAGCCGCGGGGGACGTCCGATCGCCGAAAGCTGATCTGCAACGCTAACCCTTGCCGGCGCCGCCCTCTCTGGGCTCTCAGGAGAACAAATGTCCGCCACGACCGATCGCGCGCCTACGCGCGAAGATTTCGCCGCTCTGCTTGATGAGAGCTATGGCCAGAACGAGGCCTTCGAAGGTTCCGTCATCAAGGGCCGCGTCGTCGCCATCGAAAAGGATGTCGCCGTCATCGACATTGGCCTCAAGACCGAGGGCCGCGTCGCCATCAAGGAATTCACCGGCTATGGCCGGGACCCCGCCCCCCAAGTGGGCGAAGAGGTCGAAGTCTACCTGGAGCGCGTCGAGAACGCGCTCGGCGAAGCCGTCATTTCGCGCGACAAGGCGCGCCGCGAAGAGAGCTGGGTCAAGCTCGAAAAGGCCTTCGAGACCAATGAAAAGGTCGAGGGCGTCATCTTCAATCAGGTTAAGGGCGGCTTCACCGTCGACCTCGACGGCGCCGTGGCCTTTCTGCCGCGCAGCCAGGTCGACATCCGACCGATCCGCGACGTCGGCCCGCTGATGAACGTGCCGCAGCCGTTCCACATCCTGAAGATGGACCGCCGGCGCGGCAATATCGTCGTCTCGCGCCGCACCGTGCTTGAAGAGAGCCGCGCCGAGCAGCGCCACGAGATCGTCGCCAACCTCGAAGAGGGTCAGGTGATCGACGGCGTCGTGAAGAATATCACCGACTACGGCGCCTTCGTGGATCTCGGCGGCATCGACGGCCTGCTGCATGTCACCGACATCGCCTGGCGGCGCGTCAATCACCCGTCCGAGGTGCTGACCATCGGTCAGACCGTCAAGGTGAAGATCATCAAGATCAATCACGAGACGCACCGCATCTCGCTCGGCATGAAGCAGCTCCTCGAGGATCCCTGGCAGGGCATCGAGGCGAAATATCCGATCAGCGCCAGATTCCACGGCCGCGTGACCAACATCACCGACTACGGCGCTTTCGTCGAACTGGAGCCAGGCATCGAAGGCCTCGTCCACGTCTCGGAAATGAGCTGGACGAAAAAGAACGTTCATCCCGGCAAGATCGTCTCGACGAGCCAGGAAGTCGACGTTCAGGTGCTCGAAGTCGATCCGGTCAAACGCCGAATCTCGCTGGGCCTCAAGCAGTGCCTGCAGAATCCGTGGGAGGCCTTCGCCGAAAAGCATCCTATCGGCTCGACCGTCTCTGGCGAAGTGAAGAACAAGACCGAGTTCGGGCTCTTCATCGGCCTCGACGGCGACGTGGACGGCATGGTCCATCTGTCGGATCTCGACTGGAACCGTCCCGGCGAGCAGGTCATCGAGGAGTATAAAAAGGGCGACACGATCAACGCCCAGGTCCTCGACGTCGACGTCGAGAAGGAGCGCATCTCGCTCGGCGTCAAGCAGCTTGCGGGCGATCCGTTCGCTTCCGTCAGCGCCGAAGAGGGCGGCGAACTCAGAAAGGGCCTCGTCGTCACCTGCGAAGTGATCGAGGTGAAGGAGTCCGGCATCGATGTGAAGATCGCCGGCACTGACCTCTCCACCTTCATCAAGCGCAGCGAACTCGCTCGCGACCGCGCCGACCAGCGCCCTGAACGGTTCGCCGTCGGCGAGAAGGTCGACGCCCGCGTGACGCTGTTCGACCGCAAGGCCCGCAAGGTCTCCGTCTCGATCAAGGCGCTCGAAGTCGCTGAAGAGAAGGAGGCCATCGCGCAATATGGCTCGGCCGACTCTGGCGCTTCGCTCGGCGACATTCTCGGCGCGGCGCTCAAAGCCCGCGAAGAGACGCCCAAGAAAGCCAAGAAGGACGAGGAAGAGTAAGACCTCCTCGACCCGCAGTTTCAGGCCCGCGCCGCAAGGCGCGGGCTTTTCTTTGCGCCGCGCGTAAACCTTTCATTCACCATGCCTCAATTCGCGCGGGGCCGTTAACGCTAACTTCTGAAACTTCTGGGCAAACTCGGCGCGTTTTCCGCCCGCGTCCACCGCGGGCCGCCGGAGTTGCGTCCCATGAGCGTTGCCGAAGTCGACCCCAACTTTAGGCGTTATGCGCAGCCGCTGCGCGCCCGCCCGGCGGGCGTTCGCGCCGCGATCGGAATGGGCGTCGGCGCGACACTCATTCTCCTCGCCGCACTCGTCTTTCTTCCGCGCGGACCCAGGATCGCGGAACCGCAAGTCGCGGCGAACGTCGAGCAACCGCGACTAGCTGTCGCGCCCTCGCGCAAGATTTCCACCAAGGTTTCCCTCGAAGCCATCGAGGCCTCGGCGCTGATGGCGAAGCCCTTCAGCGCATTCGACATCGCCGCGCCGGAATTCGACCGGGAGAAAAAAACCATCGCCGTGCGCGACAGCGAGAACGGCTCCGGCCGCATCGACACGATCGCCGTCGGGCAATTCGCAATGGGCGCGCCCTTCATGCGAGTCGATATTCATCAGGATATTATCGACAAGGAAAAGACGTCCGACTTCTTCCTCGACATGACCCGACACGCCGCCCAGGCCGGCCTTAACGTCGCGAAGATCGGCCCGCCGAGCGCGCTCATCACCAGATTCGGGGCGTTTGAGACAGCCGAAATACGGCTCTCGCAAACCGCATCCGAGGGCGTCGCAGCGAGCGAGCGCAGCTGCCTCGCGGCGCGTTTCATCGATGGGAAGCTCGCTCTCGAAATCGCCGGACTGGCCTGCGGCGAGTCGGCGAAACCGATCGACCGCGTCGCGCTCGGCTGCCTGCTCGACCGCATCAACTATACAGCGAGTCCGGATCATCCGGCGCTGAACGACTTCTTCGCGCAAGCGGCGTCGACGCGCGCCATTGGCTGCGGCAATATCTCGCGCGACGACCTGACTGCGACCATCCCAGCGCAAAAGAACGCCGCGCGTCCGGCGCAGGGCGCGCGCCGCGCGCACGCGCGGCCATCGCGCCAAGGCGCACAGATCGCGCGCTAAGCGTCCGCATTCACCCTGACGGCGGATTGCTGGCGGGATAAGCCCGCTTTAATTCGCTTTTGCGAAACGATCCGCTATTATGATCTACGGCGTTCAGTCCGAAAGGGGATCGTGATGCGCAGGAATAAAGTGCTGTCGGCGGGGCTCGCCTGTCTGGTGTTGTTCGCGGCGGGCGATGCGCTCGCCAAGTCCCGCTATCGCGTTTCCTCAAGCGAGGCTTGTTGCGCCCGCGGTCCGATCGACATCCAGCGCCGCAGTTGGCTCGATCCCGGCACCCAAGTGCCGGTCGGCAGCACCAACCGTTACATGGTCCAGCAGACCTACCTCAATCACGATCCCATCGAGCGCAACCAGCGCAGCTGGTATATGCAGGAGACGCTTCCGCAGCGGCCGCCCTACAACGCGAGCATGATCGTGCCTTACGATGAGGGTTTCCCGTTCTGGTGGCCGTAAGTCGGCTTTTCTCAAGAAATCTTGACTTAGGGAGCGCTTTCCTTTAGCTCCCCACGAGCCTGACGCGACCCGTTCGCGCCAGGCGAGCACCCGTGGCGTTTGCTGCAAACGCCTGTCGGCCGGTTGACGGCAGAGGAGGGCGCGTTCTTGAAGCCCCGGCGCTGGCCGGGGGCGGCGAGAGACGCGATTCTGGACGACGTCCGAGCGCAACGCTCCGGACGCATTTCGTCTTTCGCCTCTCGCACGCCACAAACGCGACCATGAGAGGACGACAGTCAAAGTGACGAAGCGCGCAGAATCAAAATATAAGCTCGACCGCCGCCTGGGCCAGAACATCTGGGGCCGGCCGAAGAGCCCCGTCAATCGCCGCGAATATGGTCCTGGACAGCATGGACAGCGGCGCAAGGGCAAGCTCTCCGACTATGGCACGCAGCTTAAAGCCAAGCAGAAGCTCAAGGGATATTACGGCAATATCTCCGAAAAGCAGTTTCGCAAATATTATGCGGAAGCGATCCGCTTGAAGGGCGACTCCGGCGACAATCTGATCGGCCTTTTGGAGCGGCGCCTTGACGCGATCGTCTATCGCGCGAAATTCGTCCCGACGGTTTTCGCCGCGCGCCAGTTCGTCAATCACGGCCACATCCGCGTCAACGGCAAGCGCGTCAACATTCCGTCTTATCAGGTGAAGGTCGGCGACGTGATCGAGGTCAAGGAAGCCTCGAAACAGGCCGTGACCGTGCTTGAGGCGGTTCAGCTCGCCGAACGCGACGCGCCGGAATATTACGACGTCGATCACTCCAAGATGACCGCGAAGCTCGTTCGGGTGCCGCATGCGACGGAGGTGCCCTACCCCGTGCAGATGGAGCCGAACCTCGTCATCGAGTTCTATTCGCGCTAATTTGGCGCGCATCAATGCGATCAAAAACAGCCGCGTCGAGCGGCTGTTTTTTTATGCCCGGGATTCTTGACTGTGAGTCCGCAATCGGAAAGTCTAACGCGCAAAAGCGCCGTCATCGCTTGGATCAAGCTGAAAGACGGCCAGGCCATCAAGGGAACGTAGAAGGAGAGGCGTGTGTCCGGGCTATCGAAAAAGCCGCCGGCGGAGCAGGAACGGGGTCAGCGTCCCCTCTGGATCGCGATCGGCGGCTTGCTGGTCAGCGTAATCAGCTACACCATGCGGGACCTGATGCTCGGCGACGTCGTTTTCTGGTTCGGCGTCGTGCTCGCTTTTATCGGCGTGCTTTACTGGTTCATTCGGCCGAAACACGGGCTGTAGCGCCCGGTTAGCGGCGCCCCCTCCCCGCCAGATTTGATTTGCCACAATTGTCGAAGACGTTATGGTCTTCGGCGTCGCAACAGTTACGGACCGCACATGCCCTTCGCTTTTATGCCCCGTCGTGCTTTCCTTGTCGGCGCCGCCTGCGCGCTCATCGCCGCATCGCCCGCCTTCGCCGAGAAGTCGCCTTCGGGCAAAGTCGCGGTCGACGAGCTGATGGCGCCGAACGCCCTTCCGGACGTGGTGGAAGGCGCCGCAGACGCTCCCGTGACGATCGTCGAATATGCTTCGATGACGTGCAGCCACTGCGCCGCGTTCCATCGCGACGTGTATCCGGAGCTGAAAAAGAAATATATCGACACAGGCAAGGCGAAATTCACTTTGCGGGAGTTCCCGCTCGATCCGCTCGCGACGGCCGCCTTCATGCTGGCGCGCGAACTCGGCGACAAGCGCGACGCGACGGTCGATCTTCTGTTCTCGCAGCAGAAGAACTGGGCCTTTTCCGACAAGCCGCTCGACGGTCTGGCCAATGTCTTGAAACAGGCTGGCATCGGCCAGGAGAAGTTCGAGGCCGTCTTGAAGGATCAGACCCTTTACGAGAACGT
>JALHNR010000042.1 GCA_022843525.1 Methylocystis sp.
GCGTGACCGCCAAGCGTTTGCATATAGCGCCAGCCCATGGCGGCGCCTTTCAAAAATGGAAGGAGGATGCGCGCGCCAGTGCGCGCGCGACGGTGTCGGAAGACAGAAATTCAGGGCGCGACGAAAGCGTGTCTCCAATCGGACGCGCCGAACTTCAGCATCGACGCGGCGGCCGCGGCGAAAGGCGGGACAGCGCACGCCGTCCCGCCTCCTGCATCATTCCGCGGCCGTGGCGTGGAGCGCGTCTTCGTCGGCGTCGCGCGACGCCGTATCGTCGTCATCGCCGAGAAAATCCGGCAAGGCGTCGCTTTCTTCCGTTTGGACGATTGGCGTATCGGCCGCCTCCGTAGATGCGCCGCGCAGGGGCTCGGGCAGCCAACCGGTTCCCTGAAGCAGACGCTCCGCCTCGATCGCCATGTCGGATTTTTTCAGATGATGTGCGCCAGGAGGTGGTTGATGCCGCCGTAAGCTGTTGATGATCCTGCGGGGTGAAAGACCCCGCACCCCACGTGGCACAGCACGGGGGGATAAGCGGAGGGATGAGGAACCCCGTGTGCCTGCGGGCGACCATAAATTAGCAGAATCCCTCAAAGTCGGGAGGGCGGAGACTTCCGCTTCGTCCTGCCCGGCAAGCAAGACCGTATGGAGAGATATCGAACCGATGTTGGAAGCCTCGGCAGAAAAAGTAAGCAACCAAACCGGAAGTGGGTTGCATGGCCGCAAGGCCAGTGGAGTGCCGCTCTCCGCTATCATCTCGGAGGGCAGGGGCATGCCTCGAAAAGGCGTGTCAGCGCGCGGCCTGAACTGTGATGGCCGCGCGTCAGAATCCATCCGGGGTAGAGTCGGCTCCTGGAGCGGTCGAAGGAAAGTCAACGGAACCTGGGAACTCTTTCGTGGTCTCTGCGCCCGGCGCGTAGTCGGGATCGAGACGGTCAAGGCGACTGACGAACGCCACGGAAGAGGACGGAGTCTTCGTAGTAGTCCGAGGACGGGAAAGCCGTCCACATGGCGAAGGGAGACAGTGGATACAGCCTGCCGACAGGAGGTGGACAAATGTCCGACACGGTGAATACCGGGTTCATCCTCGACATGCAGCGCAAACTGTATCGGTGGAGTGCCGCGAAACCCGACAAGGTTTTCGCGGATCTGTTCAACTTGGTATCCGATCGCAGAACGCTTTCCGCAGCTTGGCGAAGACTCTCTCGCAATGCAGGGAGTCGGACACCCGGCACGGACGGCGTAACGCGAAAGAAGGTCGAAGAGCGGCGCGGCGGCGTCGCAGGTTTTCTCGGAGAAATCCGGGAAGAAATGCGCAGCGGAACCTACCGGCCCCAACCCGTCCGGCAAAGGCTGATCCCCAAGCCGGGCAAACCGGGAAAGTTCCGCCCGCTGGGCATTCCCACGCTCAAAGACCGACTGGTGCAAATGGCGCTCAAAATGGTGCTGGAGCCGATCTTCGAGGCGGATTTCTATCCGACCTCGCATGGATTCCGGCCCAGTCGAAGCACCCACGATGCGCTGGCCACCGTCCAGCAGCGTCTTCATCCGACACGGCATGGTCCCTCGCGGACCCAATACGTGATCGAAGGCGACATCAAGGGCTGCTTCGACAACATCGACCATCATGTGCTCATGGAGCGGATGAGACGACGCATTAAGGACCGCAAGGTTCTGCAGCTCGTGCTTATGTTCCTGAAAGCAGACATCATGGTCGAAGGCAGCGTCCGTCATCCTGTGACCGGCACCCCGCAAGGTGGTGTCGTCTCGCCTTTGCTGGCCAACATTTATCTGACGGCCATCGATGAACGATACGGACGTTGGACGCCTCGCCCCGGCGAAAATTCGCTGGGAGCGGCCGACCGCCGGCGCAAAGACCGGAATAAGGGCCGGCCGACATTCTTCGTGGTCCGCTACGCCGATGATTTTGTCATCATGGTGGAGGGAACACGGGAAGAGGCGGAGAACGAGCGCCAAACGCTGGCGGACTTCCTCAAGGAAGAACTCCGCATGGAGTTGTCGATGGAAAAGACCGCAGTCACCGATGTTCGGAAAGGCTTCGACTTTCTCGGATATCGGGTGGTTCAGGAAAAGGCGCGCCGCACGGGCGCCCATGTTGGCAAGCTGTTCATTCCGAAGAGCAAGCTCAATGACCTGCGCCACAAGCTCAAGGGTCTGGTGCGGCAAACGCCTATGGGCGAAACGCTCGCCAATCTCATCGGCGAACTCAATCCCATCATTACCGGTTGGCGTAACTACTTCCGCTACGCCACAGGGGCCAGTGGGGCGTTCCACTCGCTCGACTGGTGGATGAGGCTGCGTGTCGGACGTTGGCTGCGTAAGAAACACGGCCATGCCTCGTGGAGAAGCATGCGCCGCCGTTTCACTGGCCAACGAGGTAAAAGGCGGGTGTGGGCCGATGGCCCGACACAGCTCCGCTTTTTCCTGGATGGCGGGACTTCCTACTATCCATGCCGAGGCACACGGATTCCGAACGGATGGAATGCTGAGCCGAATGAATGGTTCCAACCCGGAGCCGATCAATTCTGGCTGGCCTTCAACACTCTCAAACTTCGTTGAGAGCCACCCATGGCGAAAGCCATGCATGGAGAGCCGGATGCAGGGAAACTTGCACGTCCGGTTCGGCGAGGGGGATGGAGAAACCTGCCCTGGCGACAGGGCAAGGCGCTTCATCCCTACTCTACCAATCATCTGCGCCGTGGCTTCGCCCTTCGCTTCGCGCACCGCCGCCAGAATCCGCGCCTTGGTAACCTTGCCGAAATAGCTCTCAACCGTCGGCGTCCAATGCGCGCTCATATCGAGCCCGACATGTTCGGCCAGTCGATCGGCGTGATCCAGCGCCTTTGAGCGGCGTTCGTGTGGAAGCTGCAGCGCGTTGACGCTCTGGCCGACACAAAAGGCGAAGAGACCTGCCGTCGAGTCGCGATCCGCTTTGACCAGCCAGTCCCAGAGATCTTCCGATTTCTTCGGCAATCGCAATTGCCAATGGCCCTGCGCCTCATCAATCGCCCGCGCCGTAGCGCTATCGGCGAGGCCGGACGCATAGCCGCCGAGCGGCGCGGATTTGACGTCGATCTCCACGCAGCCGTCGAAGCGGCCGGAAGCGTAAAAGCTCTTCAGTGCCAGCGCATGGGTCGCCGCGAGAAACGCCACCTCCGGATCATTGGCGAGGGTGACACGCAGCGCCAGCGTGCGATGGGCGGTGAGGTCGCTCATCAATCGGTCGGAGAGTTTTGACGAGACTTCCGTCTCGTCCTTGTCGGGCGTGGGTTCCTCGGGGTTTCGAACTGCGCCGTCGCCCGCAGGCTTTGGGGCGACCACAGATCCCGTGGGCTCGCCAGCCGCCGGCGCGCCGGCGGGCTCCTCATCTTCGGGACGGACAAAGCCGCGCTCGACCTTCAGGGCGCCGTCATAGTCGATGCTGACAAAAATCCCCGCGCGCGAGAGTTCGGACGGATCGTAGATGGCCGGTCGCTCGTCAACCGGCGCCATCTCCTTTTCAAGTTCCGCGAGCCTGCGGTCGACCTCTTCGGGAAGATCTTCTGCGCCCTCGTGCTCATCCGACAGTGCGTCATATTCGGCGAGCGCGGCGTCGTAACGCGCCTGCTGCTCCTCTGAGACGGGCGCATAGGTCGCCGGCAGCCGCCGCAGCCCATTCGTGTGGCCATGGGGGAAATCGATCGCAATCTGCGACCATTTCCAGCCTTCGGCGCGCAGCGTGTCGGCGGCTTCCGCGAGCTTCTCCCGCGCCAGTCGGTCGAGCAGCGCCGCATCCTGCAGCCAGCCGCCATGATCCTGCTGGAAGAGATCGCGAAGGACGACCCCACCCGCCGCCTCATAGGCTTCAACGCCAACGAAGACCGCGCGCTTGTCCCCCGCCTTCACCGCGCCTTCGGTCAGCAGTCGTCGGATCGTGTAGGGCTCCTTGTTGTAGGAACGTTTGAGAGTCTCCCACACTTCCTCCTGCCGCGCATGGTCGTCGGTGACGCAAAAGGCCATGAGCTGCTCGAGGCTCAATTCCTCGGCGACGTAAAGGTCGAGCAGTTTCTCGCTCGCCGCCGCGAGTTTCAGTCTCTGTCGCACCACCGGCGCGCCGACGAAAAACCGGGCGGCGATCTCGTCAATCGGGACGCCCTGATCCTGCAGATTCTTGAACGCCCGAAACTGATCGACCGGATGCAACGCCTCGCGCATCGTATTCTCGGCGAGAGAATCCTCTTCCTCGATCCCGGCGGTCTTCACGATGCAGGGGACGGGCGCGTTTTTCGCGAGGCGCTTCTGCTTAACGAGCGATTTAAGCGCCGCGAGACGTCGTCCGCCCGCGCTGACCGCGAATTGGCCCGTTTCGGCGCCCCCGGCGTCCAAGACGGGCCGCACGCTCAACGACTGCAGCAATCCACGCCTTGCCATATCCTCGGCCAGATTCTCGACGCTCACCCCCGCCTTGATCCGCCGGACATTCGCATCCGACGCCACGAGCTTGTCGAGCGCGATATCCCGCGCCGCCGTCAAAATAATCTTCGCCATGTCCCTGAACTCCGCGACGGATGGGCGAGAGCCTCTCTCTCACCCTCTGCTCCGTCGAAAAGCCCAAAGGGTTCTCTCGCTCTCAGGCCACCGCCTCCCCGCCGCCGCGCCCTGGCACGTTCCGTACCTCGGCGCCGGCGCGCGCGTAAGCCTCGCCAACCGCGGCGAGCGGCGCATAGGACAGCGCGCGCCTGGGCGGCGGATCGGCTGGCTTGCCGACCGCGATCATCGGCCCACGAAGCGCGAGCTCCGCGACCTTTCCGAAATCGACCATGCGGCTATCGATCACGGGCAAGCCCGCCGCGATCGCCGCGGCTTTGACCGGCTCGCAGTCATAGCCGCTCAGCCACCCGGCCTCGCAATGCAATGAAAACCCGCCTCTTCCGATGAAGAGATGCCCGCCGTCAGTGGCGAGGGCCTTGACGATCGTCTCGCCGTAATTGTCCGTTATGCGCGAAACCTCCACGACGGGCGCGCGGGAGCCTCTCTCTCACTTTCGATTCCGTCGTGAAGCGCCCCCCGCTCTCGTTCTTCGCAAAAGCATCGGTGAAGGGCCCGGCGCGCGGCTGCGGGTGGCAGACTGTCCCGCCTTCGTCGCTTGACCGACGATAGCCTTGCTTTGGGTGCGCCGCGGCGCGACGCGCAAGCCGGCCAAGTCTAATAAACTGGCAAAACTTCCCGAATTGCCCTTGGCAGCCGCGCGGGAATCTATGACAGTGCGGGGGCGGTGTCGTGACTTTTCCGGGGCAAAATGATCGGCGGCGGGCCAAAGCGGTCTCGTAAGGCGGATGAAGTGCGGGGGAAGGCTGAGGCGGATCGACGACGCCGGCTCATGGTCGTCACGATCGCTGATCGGCTCGAGTCCCCCTATCTCGCAAACCTTGCGAATCGACTGATCGCTGAACAGGCGAAGAGCGACTTGTCGAAGCCGGAATTCGCCGAATTCGTCGGCATGTCAGGGTCGCAATTTCGCTATGTGCGTCGCCGGCTCGGGAACCCGTCCATCACAATGTTGGCGGAAATTTCGAAAAAGCTTCGCGTCCCGCTCTACGAGTTGCTCGAAGCCAAGCCGGTTCGCGATCGTAAGAATCCCTCCGGGGCGAAAATGGTCGAGACGATGGGCGCCGTCGTAAACGAGCGCTTCCGCAATAGCGGCCTGACCAAACAGGAATTTGCAAATTTTCTGAACGTATCCCTGCCGCAGCTCTATCTCATCACCGATGGCGTATCGAACCCGTCCCTGCTCGTGCTCGTGGAACTCGCGGAACGATTGGACATCAGCTTGTGGGAATTGCTTGGCGTCGAATCGCCGCGCAAAGCGGCGAGCGGCGCCAAACGCACGGCGACTCCAAAAACTGCGCGAGTTGCTCGGCCTCCATCTCAAAGATGAGCATGAGGAAAGGGCGCAAAGGGACCATTTCCTCGTTTATCGTTACCTGAGGAAGGCAATAAAATGACCCGTTGCGGACTCCCGGGACTTATCAAACTCGTCTGCGCTTGGGTGCCGGAAGCTGCCGAATAAGGACGACGCGATTTTCGCCTTGTCAAAGTACTTGCGGTTCGATCTGATGGCATAGTTTGCTCACTTGGGTTCTGAAGCTGGATTAAGTGTCGACGCCGCTATGACTCCCGATCTAGTTCTTGATAAATCCGATCCCGGCGACGATGTCGCCGCGCGCTTTGATTATCAACACTCGTACGTAGCAATAAACGCCATTGATTTGATTATCAGCGACGACTATGTCGAGCTTATATGCGAGAATCATGAGGATTATCTGCTAAAGAGCAATGTTGGAAAATTTATCGGCAAACAGATCAAGACGCGGAAGATCACATTAGCGCCGTTTAAGGCAGTAGATCCACAGGTCGTGAATGCCCTGGAAAAGTTCTGCCTGCTGGACCAGAAGTTCCCGGGCTGCTTCGAAGGTTTCGACCTCACGACAAACCACACATTCTGGGAGAATGAGCAATCGCCGAGCAACCTCCCCTGGCTTCTGACCACGCTCAAGCAGCGCGGTGGCATTAAGGGGCTGCGCGAGAACAATCCGCTACGTCAGTTTGTCGAAGGTATCGCAGTCAGTACGGGGCTCAGCCCTCAGGATGTGGCCACCACACTAATTAGGACGACCGTTCGGGGTCACGCATCGGAAATCACCCACATTCGCAGCAGCGTGCAGGAGACGCTTTGTGAGTGCCCCGGCATAAAGGACCTCCCCTATGCCACGGTCGCTATGATCGCCAAGGCGGTCGTACAGCTTGCGCGGGACGCTTCGGCCAAAGTGCTCCGGGGGCCGATAACGGAACTGTTCGCCCCGGGGACCGACCTGAAGAAAGCAGTTGATGACCAACTCCTCGCCGGAAAGCGCATTTGCAAGGCCGATGTTCTCGCCGTCATTGAACAGTTCAAAGGCAGCAGCAAGCCGTACGAGGATATCGACGTCTCCACGCTTGTCACGCCTGCCGATGCTCCGTCCGATCTGGTCGTGGCGTTTCGCAAATTGGCTAAGGGTGGCGTTGAGGCCGCGCGGGTAACGAACATCGAGGATCGTGTCCGTTCGTTTGAAAAGTTGTTCATCGAATGGAGCCAGAAGTACGGAGTGGACGAGGCCAAAAAGCGTTACAACAATGTGCTAGCGGCGGTGCAATTCGAAGCTGCCGAGGCACATGCCAGTGTGGAGAAGGGCGCTGTACCTTACGGCTCCGCAATGTATGGCACGCTTGCCGAGCGCCTGAAGGCGCGCGCCAAAGCCGATCGCGACCAGCTGTACGGATGTCGTCCCGAACACCTGATCGGCGCGGCAGGAGTCCTCACGCAACAGTGTAAGACCTGGTGGTCGCCGCAGTTCGATGTCGCTGAGGACGTGCCATGAGCCTGGACCTCATCGAGATCGTTACATCACTGGACCGGGATGAGGACGTGCATCTCGCCCGCATTATCGTCCTGCTCAAGGCCTTCTCGATGCACGACGCGCCGGCGATTGAGGGCATTACCAAGCTGGCAAAGCTCGATTTCCTGCTCCGCTATCCCGCTTGCCTCGAGAGGGCTCTAATCGCGCGAGGGGTATCGCCCAAGAATATTCCAGTGGACGACTTCGAGCGGCTGACGATCGAAGCCCGAATGATAAGGTACCGCTACGGCCCGTGGGATCACCGGTATCGCCGTTTCCTCAATATTCTGGTGGCTCGCCGCCTTGCGGTAGTTCGCACCGACGGGCGCACAATCCAGATCGACCTTACGGCGCAGGGGAGCGATCTCGCGAAGAAACTGATCGAATCGCCCGGATTCTCGCGGGTGTACGAGCGGGCAGTCTTGTTAAGCAAGCATCTCAATCTTAAGGCACGCGCGTTGATGGAGTTCATCTACCAACAATTCCCTGAACTGACGTCGCTGGAGTTCAACGAGGGGATCGCGTTTACGGGCGAGGCTCCATGAACCTGGTGCTGGAATCCCTTGTCTTGCTATGCAAGCAGAGTGAGGAACGTGTCCGGTTCGGTCGCCGGCTTTCATTCTTCCATGGCGAAATGTCGACAGGAAAATCCACGATCGCAGAGCTAATCGACTATTGCCTCGGCGGCTCGCTGCAAAAGACGCCCGCTATCCAGAGCGAACTTGTCGGGGTTCAGCTGCAAGCATTAGCTGGCGACACGGCCCTGCTGATCGAACGCAATCCCAATACTACCACCTCTGTTGAGGTGAGTTGGGAACGTGAAGGCGAGGCCGGACGCGAAAACCTTCCCCTTCAGGCCGGTGAAGAGCCGGTCGTAGGCAATGAGATCTACAATTTCAGCGATTTCCTCCTGTGCAGCCTCGGCATGCCGGTGCTGAAGGTCCGCAAGCGTAAGGGCGAGCCGGATTCCGCACTCCAGCGTCTGAGCTTCCGAGATTTCTACAGATTCTGCTATCTCGACCAGCCCGATTTGGACTCCAGCTTTTTCCTACTCGAACAGCCTATCCGGCAGGAGAAATCCAAAGATGTCCTGCGATACGTCTTGGGATTTCACAGCGACAGGCTGAATGAATTGCAGGCCGAACTTTCCGAAGTTCGGCAAAAGCAGCGCACGATGCGCGAGGCGTCTAAGCAAATCGACGAGTTTCTCCATCGGTACGGCTTTGCATCGAAGGCGACGATCGAGTTCGAGATCGACAAGCTCAACGACGAGGAAGAAAAGCTAGACGAGGAGATTGAAAACCAGGGCAACGAAGATCTTCCGGCTGCGACCGTGGCCGAAGAAGACCAGTACCTAATCAACGCGCTTTCGGAAGCGATCGCATCAAAGGCGGAAGCGATCGCGGATATCGAGCAGCGCCTGAAAGAGCAGGAGTCGCTCATCGCTGAGTTCATCGGGATGAAGTTCAAACTCGCCCGGTCATCGACCGCGTCCGAACTGTTGAAAGGCGCGTCGTTTCACGCCTGTCCCGCTTGCGGAACAGAAGTCAACCAGAAGAGTGACGGCGTCCATTGCGTGCTGTGCAAATCGGACCTCGCGAAAGCACCCGGCGGGTTTGAAAGCGACAATGTTGTGATGGAACGCGATCTTTCCGATCGCATCGACGACCTGAAACGGTCCGTTCAGCGCCTCAAGAGATCGCTCGACCGGCAGCGCGAAGAGTTGAGTGCGCTGACGACCAAGCGAGCCGATGCGCAGCGAAGCATCGATTTCGCCCGCAGGCAGGTCGAGTCTGAATACATAAAACGCGCGCGACGGCTTGAGAGCCGCCGCGGCGCGATCAGAGAACGACGAAGTCTGTTGGTGCGCATCATGGGCATGCCCGGCGAAGTGGAGGCCAAGCTGAAGGAAGCCGATACGCTGTCGGCAATGATCAGCAAACTAGAACGGGAAATACAGACCGAACAGGGACGCTTCGAAGCCGGCCGGGAAAACGTCAATGCGCTGGAGAAGAATTTCCATGCGATACTTCGCGCCATCCACTTTCCCGAAATCAAGGCCGACGACAAAGTCTTTCTGAATCAGCGTACCTGGTTTCCTTATTTGCATCCAAAGGGCAATGAGTCCCTCGCCTGGACATTCAGTGACGCCGGCTCCGGCGGGAAGATGGTGCTCTTCAAGATATGCTTCGCGCTAGCGTTGCATCAGACAGCGGCACAACGGGAACTGCCCTTGCCAAGGCTTATCGTCATCGACTCGCCGATGAAGAACATCACTCCGGATATCAATCCGGAGATATTCAGGAACTTCTACGCCGAGCTTTACCGGCTGCTACAGGGTGATCTTAAGTCATGGCAATGTATTATGATAGACCAGACGCTATTTGAATCCCCATCCACCCTCGAGGATTATCTTGAGCGCCTTATGACAAAGGACAATCCCGAACGTCCGCCCCTTATAGGCTATTATCGCGGCCATTAACTCTAGCCGGTTGAACCGCCCCGGTCGATTGCCGTATCATCTGGTTGGGAGTGGCACTGAAGCGGCTGCCTTGGACGCGACAGTATCAAAATGGACTCGCCTTCGGGCCCATTTGCGACTTTCATTGCTTCTTCTCAGAGCGTCCGTTTCTTGGCTGGGCGCGACCTCCAAAAAATTAGGGGCGTGTAAACGTCTTGAGTATTTGCAATCCGATTGCAATGTCGGCTTTGGTGGGCAATTGGTGGGGCTGAATGGCAAACGAGTTGCTATGTTCGAAGATCCGGAAGCGCCTTTCCCGCTTGTTGCGGGTCGCGTTCGGCGTGGATTTCGAAACTACGCTCGCGAGTCGCGGGAACGAACTTTGGGTGCTTGGTCTCGATGCGAAGGCCGAACAATTCATTGACATATGCGGAAACATCCCGCCGGCGGATTTGAAAACCATTCAGGATCGCGGCTTCAACGATACCGATGCCGGATACCGGGCGAACGCGCACATGAAGCTCGGCATCAGCACGCCGTTCGATGCGTTTTTGCTAAACACGGCGCATTACGATTTGCACGAGAGGACGGTTGACCCTTTGATTATACACGAGCTTTCGCACCTCTTGGAGGAGACGAACGCGCCACCTGCCCTCGAGGCGAACGATGCCGAGAACGCCGAAGCGATCTTGAAATCCCTGAAGAAGAACGTACGCGATATTCACACGACACCATGGGCTCAGCACTTGGCGAGCGGTGCGCGGGTGATGATCCAGAAAAAGCTAACGCCGCATGATTCGATCCGCTCTTTCTTGGAGGCTGCAAATCCTCGGTACGACCGCGAATCAGATATACGGGCGAAAAAAGGATGGTAGCTGGCCAGTCCCCATTATCGGCCTCCTTTGCACCGTGAACGCACGCGGTGAATCTCTCAAAGCAGTGGCAAAATCGCTGCAATGAAATTCTTAGCTTTTTCACGCCCGTTAGGGCTGGCTCGACGCGATGATCATTTATATTGTGCCGCCGATGATCGTAGAAATCGCAATCCCAGAACTGACGCTCTATCCCAACGGCTTCCCTCAGCACTGGTTAAACATCCTCTTTTTAGGGAAGCGCCCGGAGAGCTTTAAAATCCATGCGATTGTAACAACTTACGTTCGCCTCGTAGAGGGGGCTTACGTTCATTATCGCCTCGCCCGGCAGTGCGTCCATAATCTTTGGAACACTCATGATTCGATAGCTATCGGCTCACACAATCTGTCGGCAACCTATTTCGAGGACTGCATCAATTCGATGCATCGAGTCGTGCTGTGCATGAAACGAATTCGCGGGCTGAAAGAGGTACCCACCGACCTAAAACGCCTTTTTCCTGTCGAGCCAAACTTCGCAACTGAAGCCGTTGCTATGCGTCTACGAAAGATTCGGGATACTATCCAGCACATGGATAAGGACGTGATAAAAGGAGAAATTCCAGAAGGCACACCGTTTATGCTAATTGCAACCGGGCGTGAAACTCCCGTTCTGGACCCTAACCAGCCAGGTCAAACGTTAAAGGTAATTGATCGCCTCGTAATCGGGAATCAGGAACTTCTCTTTGTTGACCTCGTGAAATGGTTACACGAGATGGGACAATGCGCCGAAGCAATTTCAAATTACGAACGCGTTGGAAAGGAAGAAACTGGCCTTAAGCACCTGGCGGGCACATAAAGGCGATAGTGAATCCCGAATGTAGGTCTGGAAATGGCGCCATTCAGTCCTCGATGAGGCGTTTCAAAGCTTCGGCTCGATCCCCAGCGACGATCTTGTAAAGCTTGTCGAAGTCCTGCCCCTTTGCGAGGCAATAGCGGATTCGAACAGCAATTTCAGGATGCGCGGCGCGCAGTTCGCGCGCGGCCTTGAGGCCGGGCCCATCGTTGTCGGCATAAATCGTGAGCCTCTTAACTTCGTTGGGCCAGTTGACGACGCCAAAGCGGTCAGCCCCAAGCGTCGCCCATACAGCTTCGCCGAAGAGCAGCTGCGCGGCCCATGCCTTCTCGAAACCCTCGGCGATGCCGAGCGCGGGAGCGGCCGGTGCGAGGCGAAGCATCGACGCGCCAAGCGGGCCGATTGCACGCCGGGGAAATTCGACATCGGCTTTACGACAGCCGCCCGGATGCAAAAACGTGAGTTGAACGCCAACGATCTCGCGTGTCGGCGCTTGGGCGGCCGCGATCAGGCAGGGCAGGGCGCTTCGCGGCCGGCGCCTATCGTAGCGATAGGACGGCAGGAAGCGAATTGACGCCGGCGGCGTGGTCGGTAGACCGCGCTCCGCCAAGAAGCCCTCGGCGATCGTCCCTTTAACGGGCACTGTCGATTGCCAAATTCGGCGCGCATAAGCGCTCGTGGTTTTGGGCGCCGGCTTGTCGTTGAACGGCAGTCGATCTGTGATTTGGGCGTGCGCGTTCGGGTCAGCGGCGTTGATGGCGGCGATAACATCGCGTGGATCACACCCGGCGAAGCAGTGCAGGATCACGCCCTTATCGCCGTCATTAACGCTGAGCGAAGGCCGTCGATCGCCGCGTTGACTGCCATGAGTCTTGACCGGACAATGGCAGAGATAGCCACGCCCTTCACGACGTCCTCCAAGGATTCGAGCGACGGCGTAGGCGCTCGCAAGCATCGCTATTGTGGTCGCGCGACGCCGCGCGCCGCATTCATCAGAATGGTGGACGGGTGCGGCAGATCGGACGCTGACCATAAGCCGCGCTTCGCTCTGGAAGCCTCACTCTCGGCGACGCCGTATTCGAATTTCGTTGGCTTGCCGGTGGCGTCCGTCGCCGCGAAGGCGAATCCCTGCGTGATAAGTACAGTTCCGAGGTCGAGTGTGTTGCTCCCGATATGAACGGCGCAAACTGAGAAGACGACAGGCGGCGCGCCAGCCTGCGCAATAGCAGTGCATCGAGGCTTCGCGTCGCGAACGATCGCAGCGAGATAGGCGAGCGATGCCTCCCCACAATCGGTGCGGGCCTTGGCCGAGTTCGTGAAAAATGTCCCGCGAATGCAGCTTTGAACGCCGTAAAGGCGGAAAGTCTGACCGTTTGCCGACCAGCTGTCTCCCGTCTGAAAGGTGACGCCAGACTGAGGGAAGTCGAACACGGCTAGCACAGATGGCGTCTGCGTCTGTGCGCTGCCGATCGCGGGGAGCACCGTCGATGCGGCGATGAGGGCGAGTTGCAATACGGCGCGCAGGATCTTCATCAGGCCAGATCTGGCGGAAGTTGCACAGGCGCGTTACCCGGCGTCGGCGGAATGACGCCATTCGGCGTCGTGCCGTTGCCGGGGCACTCAGTGCCGCCATTGTTATTTCCGCCATTGCCCGGCTTACAGCTGGCGGCCGCTTGGTTGATCTTATTTTGGATCGCGCCGCCCCAGGAGCATATCGACTGGTTATTTCCGTCGAGGTTTGCGGAGCCATTTGAAAGCGTGCCGCCTGTCGCACGCACACCGCCATTGCCGGCGGTCGGACAGGCACCGCCGTGCGACTGCATGAAAGAGATGTCGTTTTTGCAGATCAACGGACCGAACTGAAAACAGGCCATCAGCATTCCTGACGTGACAGGCGTTCCGCCGATATTTCTGTTGTTGGCGAGCGTCTGATAACCGCTTTGCGTGTTCGAATTGCCGACCTGTTGCGCCCATATGCAAACCTGTTGCTGCATGGGGAGGTTCAGATATTGATCCGGGGAGATTCCGGTGCCGTTGAGATTACTCCGAGTAAGCTGAAGAACGCCGAAATTGTTGCCGTTCGACTCGCACGTGTTGCCGCCAGACTCCGCCATCGCCGCGCCGCCAAAGTTACAGGCGTTGTCCTTCAACGTGTCGTTCGCGCTATCGCACTTTTTGAGCGCGGAGGCGATATCGGACGCCGAGGAATGGGAGTTCAAGCATCCCGACGCCAGAAAGGCGTTGACCGGCGAGTTCCACGTGGCGGCGAGCAGGGCGGACGCAATAAAAGGGAAGCGGCGCATGTCGGTCCTCGCGAAACGGCCTATTGTAGATTGATGCGAATGGGCAGGGCGGTTTGCTGGCCCTCGGAAACATCGATGAAGGTGAGCGTTCGCGTCGCGGGATCGAACGAGGCGATCGTCATGTAGCGTGATTGCGCATTCGTCTTGGTCCCCGTGGCATCAGGTTGGAATGAGACCACAAAATTGGGGACTTCCTCTATCAGTCGCGGCGTGCTCCCGCTTATTTCGGCGATGCGAGCCGGGCACGACAACGAATTCTCGAGACCTGTATTTGCGCATTGATGATTGAGGACTGAAACGGCGTAAACACGCCCGCCAACGTTAAACTGCGTTGCGTACACGAGGCCCGTCAGGCCAATGTTCACGCCCGGCGCAGCTGCTTGGAGATGCTTGCGGCCCGAAAGTAGCGCGGGCACTAGATCGGACCAGATTCGTGTTTGCAAATTGCTCGTCGTTAGGCTGAACGATTCCGCGACAAGGCGATGGGGTTCGGGTTGTTGAGCGCCGGCGGCGAGCGGGATCAAAAGCGCGACCACGGATGCGACACTCATGACGACCTCCTTCGCATAGCGAACCAATGCGATGGATACGGCGTGACGGTGCGGCGACGTCAAAGGCGCGGAGCGCCCACAGAAAATCCGTCGCTCCGCTTGCAAAGCCGGATTTTGTGATTGACGGTCAAAGCCGCCCGCTCGCGCCACCATCCGCGTGGTCGATCGCGAGAGAGGGGCGATGTGCTGCATGGCGTTACTCCTTTTCATCAGCCGCTGGCGGCGCGCTACCGCAACGCATTCTCGGGGTGAAGTGGCACGGATTGAGCGCAGCGGTCGATCTCTTGATGCGACACAGTGTAGCGCAGGCGGATCGAGCGCGTCGGAACATCGTAAGCCGCATAAGTGACGGTTGCGGTCGAGTCCTCGGCCGGCGCGCCCGGCGTCTTCTCGACAAAGCAGGCGGCGCCGTCGGTGACTCTGTAGCTGTTGTTTTCGAACGTCGCGAGACGCGAAGGACAAACCTTGATTCGGATACCTTGCGTTGGCGACGGATATTCATCCGTGCACAAATAGGGCGTGCTGAGCACGCTAAGGGCGACAAGTTTTGTCTGGAAATTGATCGAGAAGTGCCACTCGCTGGCGCCGCGATTGCCAACAGCGACGCTCATATTGAGCAGCCCACCAGGATTGATGGGCACCGCTTTCTTGTTGCTCTCGTCGAGCCGGTCCTGCCACAGCGAGGCGTATGATTCTGCTTCGCCGAGAGGAAAGAGAAGGTCCGAGTAAGCTACAGGACGCCACGCGCCGGGGTCGGACGTATAGGTCTGTGCGTGCGTGACCGACAAACAACACACACCAAGGAACATTGCGGTCGTTGCAAAGTACCAAGCCGACGTCGAAGCCATTTAGGGGCGCTCCGATCGGAAGCGCTTGATAAGAGAAAACATAGCTTTTGAAAGGCGATAGACGGCGTAAAGAAGCGCAAACGTCGGCAGCGCTATAAACAATGCGACGGCATTACTGCGTAAGGGCGTCTGAACTTCCGGAAAGAAGACGGCGTTCAAAAAATATTCGATCGGAAAGAGAATCCAGCCAACGGCTTGTAAGGGCTGTGCGTCGAGCCATGCCACAGCCGCAATTGCGGCGGCGATGACGAGCGTGACAGCAACTCCGAACAAGCTGACTCCGGACATTTCCGCGTCGTAGTAGTGATTATTTTCGCCTTCATTTCTCATGAAACGCCCCGCCTGACTGGTTGTCGCGCGCGGTCGCGCAAGCGCCCGCCGCAACGACGCGCTCGAAAGCTTAATAGCGCATTTTTTTGGAGATTGCCATTTTATTAGATGCGCGTTACAGGAGAGGCGACTCCAGGGGAGTTTCGCCATGCGGAAACTTTTGCTGCCTGCTGTGTGTTGCGTGTTCCCAGCGTTAAACGCCCACGCACAAGAACACGGCGCGCGCAAACGCGCGCCGACCGTGGGGATCACGAGGGCTGAAGGTGTTTATCAGGATGCGCCGGCCAAAGTTGTGCCAGAGAGGTTCGGGCGGCTCGTCGCCGTTGACGCGGCGGCACAATCGGACG
>JALHNR010000043.1 GCA_022843525.1 Methylocystis sp.
CGATTGAGCCGCAGCATTTTACGCGCTGGCTCGAACTCTTTAGCGAAAGCGCCAATGAATCGCTGCCTAAGACGCAGGCCGAGCAGGCGATCGCCAAAGCCGCCCACATGACGCAATGTTTCCAGTCTGGGCTGTTCCCCTTCGTCGGCGCCGATGGAAAGCCGTCGCGCGTTCCAGCGCCATAGCGTCCATCGGCCGCCCACGAGCGTTAGTCGACCGCGATCATCACATCCGACGACTTGATGACCGCGTTGACCTTGGACCCTTCGCGGAGTCCAAGCTCATCGACGGATTCGTTGGTGATTGAAGCTGTGACGGTCAATCCGTTGACGTCGATCGTCACATGCGCCGTGGTTGCGCCCTTCTGGATGTGCTTGACCGTCCCGGGAAGGCTGTTACGCGCGGAAATCTTCATGCCGTCGGCTCCTAAGAAAAGTGGTTATCGCTATGGCCTCCCCTCGACGGCGCCCGACGTCGCGACGGCTGCGGCATAATAATCAGCCGCTCTACCGGCTTTCCTTCGATGAAATGGGACTGCACGATCGCGTCTATATCATCGGCGACGCGCGGCGCATACCAAACGACTTCTGCATAAACGACCAATAACTATCCAGTCTGTTACAAATCTAGGCAGCAGCGCTCTCATTCATATCCGGCCTTCGCTGCGCGTCAGCATCAACAGCGTTGAACGCGCATGCGCTTGCTCGACTTCCGCGCCTGCAACAGTTGATCGGGTTCTGAAAACATCAACATGCCATTCTCGATACGTCGCGCCGCTGCGCACGGATCGGGCATGCGCTGCAAGCATTGAGCGCGACATTTGCGCGATGGCGGCGAAAAGCCGCACATGGCGCGGAGGCGCCTGTAAATCAGCGATCGACCCGTTACGATGCGCGTGGCGCTCAGCGCGCTTCTTCGCGCCGGAGTCGGCAAGGCGACATCCATGTCGGTTGCGGCGAGAGCGCGGTTTCGGTGGCGCCGGTCGCCGATCAATCGGGCGGCGGCGCCGGAGGAGACGGCAAAAGGCGCAAGAGTTGATCAAGAAAGCGCGCCAACGCCGATGTCGAGGCCATTGCAGACCGTTGTTTTTGTGATGCTAAGAGCAAAAAAGGCGGCATGGCACGATGCTTGCGTCAGAACCAGTGAAAACACCCACGCATGTCGTGAGGCTTAAAAGTATGGGTTTGCAGCTGGCAGGCGGCGCGTGCGCGCCGAAGGCGCGCGAATTCGATGTGAGAGACACTGCTCTCGTCGGCATCTACGAAATATCGAAACTCCTGGCGTCGCCAAACCGTCTGGAAAGCACGCTTGCGGGCGTGCTGGCGCTGCTTTCGAGCTTTCTTGATATGCGCCATGGCTTAGTCGCGCTGCTCGACGCGGCGGGCGGGCCCGAGGTTGTGGTTGGGTCGGGTTGGAGCGAAGATTCCGCCAAGCGTTTCTTCGACCGGCTCCCCGAACGCGCCGTGGGGCAGATCGTCGCGACGAAAATGCCGCTCGTCGTCGAGAATGTCGCAGCTTCACCGCTCTTCCAAGGTTCCGACTTTTCCGAATGGGGACCGACCGACGGCCGGCCGTTCTCGCTGATCGGCGTGCCGATCAAGGAGGGCGACGCCGTCGTCGGCACGCTGACGGTGGATCGCGTCTATGACGATCGTTCAGTGACGCTGTTCGACCACGACGTGCGCTTCCTGACGATGATCGCCAATCTCGTCGGGCAAACCCTTCGACTGCACAAGCTCATCGCACGCGACCGCGAACGTTTGATGCAGGAAAAGGCCTGGCTTGAGAAAGGCGACCGCCTTCCGCAGATCGAAACAAAGAACAGCGGCATCAATGGCGTTGTCGGCAGCAGCCCGGCGCTGCGCGCGGTGATCGATAAGATTCGTGTGGTCGCCAAGGCCAAGTCCACCGTCCTTCTGCGCGGCGAATCGGGCACCGGCAAAGAGCTGTTTGCCGCGGCGATACACAATCTCTCGCCGCGCCGCTCGAAACCCTTCATCAAGCTGAATTGCGCGGCGCTCCCCGAGAGCGTGCTGGAGTCGGAGCTCTTCGGCCATGAGCGCGGCGCTTTCACCGGCGCAGTGAACATGCGCAAGGGCCGTTTCGAACTGGCCGACGGCGGCACATTGTTTCTGGACGAGATCGGCGAAATCACGCCGGCCTTTCAGGCGAAGCTGCTGCGCGTTTTGCAGGAAGGCGAATTCGAACGGGTGGGCGGCACGCGCACGCAGAAGGTCGACGTTCGACTCGTGTGCGCGACGAATAAAAATCTCGAAGAGGCGGTCAAGCGCAACGAATTTCGCGCCGATTTGTACTATCGGATCAGCGTCGTGCCGATCTTCGTGCCGCCGCTGCGCGATCGCAAGGGCGATCTCGAACCTCTCGCCAATGAATTTCTGCGTCGCTTTAATGCGGAGCAAGGCGGACGGCTGAGCTTTTCCGAGTCGGCCCTGCATGTGCTCACCGCCTGCGCCTTTCCGGGCAACATCCGAGAGCTGGAAAACTGCGTTTTTCGGACAGCGACTTTGGCGCAAGGGAATGTCATCACCGACAAGGACTTCTCCTGTCGCAACGACGGCTGTCTCTCTTCGGTGCTTTGGAGCGGCTCCTTGGAGCGTTCGGCGCCTCCTCCACCACCCATTGCAAGCTTGCCAGCCCTGGCGCCGCCGCGCGAGCGTCAACCTGCGGCGCCGCCGCCGACGCCGCATGAGCGCCCGCACGCCGACCCATCGCCCGAGACCTGTCCCGGCGCCGAAAATTGCACCGCCGTGGAGCGTGACGGCCCTTCCGATCGGGAACGTTTGGTGGACGCTATGGAGCGCGCAGGTTGGGTCAAGGCGAAGGCGGCTCGACTGCTGGGACTAACCCCGCGTCAGATCGGCTACGCGCTGCAAAAACATGGCGTCGAAGTAAAGAAGTTCTGAGTTCCGCGCCGCTGGCGAGGAGCCTCGGCGGTTGCTCGACAAGCGACAGTCGAGGCGCCGCCGACCCGTTCACTGAACGTGAGCAGGCCTGAGAGATCGCGCTCGAAATCCGGTCGCGCGGGCCTCGATCTACCAGCATGCGCTCTTGAAGGATCGGTTGCGGGGCTTCGCAAAGAGGCTGACGGAAGCCCGGCCGGTATGGATGCGCGGCGAAGCCTTCTTAGCAGTCACCCGCATCGATTGAGACGTCGGCGATGACCTCGCCCTTATTGTCCTTCAGCGAATATCGGATGATGGCGCCGCTGGTGCGATGATTCGGCATCGTCAGACACACACGCTCCTGCAGCTGCGCCCTCAATGCGGCGAGCTTCTCGGCGTTGCCGATCAGAGTTCGCGCCGCTTCATCGTCGACGATCGTATAGCTGTAATTGAAGGCGTTGCCTGGACCCGCCGTCGCCCTGTCGAGACGAACGCCTTCGCTGACCATCTCTGGAAGCGTCGCGTTCACCTCCGCCGCTTCACGCTCCAAAGCCAGCGAGAGGGGCTCCGGCGGCTCATCGATATTGAGACTTTCCCGATATTGCCTCGCGAGAAGGAAAGCCGTCGCCACGATGACGATCAGCGCGGCCGCTTCCCAGACTCCCATCCATGACTTCGTATCGCCCTCGTCCCTCACGGCAGCCCTCGCTCCAGCCCGCGTCGATTTTGTCTCGGCGAAGCGCGTTGCGCAAGGTGGCGGTCATATGAGTTTTTCAGTGCACCTTGAATTCCTTATCAAGGAGCTTCAACTCAGCCGGCTTGATGAGGTTCGAATG
The DNA here is from genome assembly GCA_022843525.1 of Methylocystis sp. GTDB lineage: Bacteria > Pseudomonadota > Alphaproteobacteria > Rhizobiales > Beijerinckiaceae > Methylocystis. Next base: position 3,740 of record JALHNR010000043.1, read on the forward strand.
CGCGACGGTGACGGAATGCAGCGGGCCATCGAGGCTGCGCATCCAGAAATCGAGAAATTTGCGCAGCTCTGGAAACTCGGGATGAAGATCATATTCCTGCCAGACGTAGGATTGGATGATCTTCGGATAATCCGGCAGACGATAGAGAATATTCGCCGTCGTCAGGCCGTAGCCTTGAAGCTGCAAACGGAAGCCGCTGGACGCCATGGCATGCTCCTTGACGCTCTGATTCCTTTCAGATTAGGAGCAAATCCCCGGAGAGCAAGCGCAACGAACGGCAAAGGCCTGAAAAAACAATGTGCTATCAGCAGCCGTAGGTGAGTGCCAAAAATGCGGCGTCAATGCCGGCGCAGCTCAGAGAAAAACTCTGCGCCCCGGAAGGCGGCCAAAAAACAGCAGCGCCGTCGCAAGCGACGGCGCCAGCTCATGTTACTCGCTCGGCCGGGCGCGGCCCGTTGCTTCAGCTTAGGCGGGCCCGGTCTCGAACTGCCGCGACAGGCTAATCAGATCTCAGCCGACTCGTAGCTGGTGATTTCCATACCGACGCAGATCTCGACGACGATCGGTTGCGACCAGACCATGGCGTTGCTCCTCTATTTTTATAGTCCGCCCGACATGACGGCTCCGGTGGAGAATAATGAAGGGCGCGTATCGTTACACCTTCAAAATTTCACCATCCACGCTTCCAAAGTTTCCTGCTTCGGACGGGGGTCGAATGAACAAGCTCCTTGTCTCAGTCATTCGCCGTCGTCTTGCAGGGGAAGCGACACCGTGATCCGCGTGCCGCCAGACTCCCGGCTTTCGATCCGCTGCGCGCCGCCAAGCGCGCGCACGCGCTCATTCATGCCAAGCAGACCCATGCCCGGAGCAAAGCCATCTGAAATGCCGACGCCATTGTCCTCGATCGTGATCTTCAATTGCGGCGGCGCTTCTGCGTCGAACTCCGAGGAGTTTGCTGACGCGTCCAAGCCGAATTCCAGAGTGACCTCGCCCTTATCCGCGCCCGCGTGGCGGAAGATATTGGTTACGCCCTCCTGCACCACACGGTAGGCCGTCAGCGCCGTCTCCTCGTCGAGGGACGAGAGATCGTGGCGAGCGACGAGCCGCAGATCCACCTCGGGATGGGTGAGCGCCCATGAGGCGAAGAGCGCCTTCAGCGCTGGTTCCAGACCAAGTTCCTCGAGGCCCTTTGGCCGCAGCCGTCCAAGCAGGCCTCTGAACAGCGATTGAAGCGACTCGCTCGCCTTGTCGATCGTTACGCTCATCTGTCTCAGTCGGCCCAGATCGGGAGCGGGATGCGAGAGAAGCTCCTGTAGCGTCGCCGACGTGGCGCGTATCGAAAACAGACAAGGACCGGCTTCATCATGCAGATCGCGCGCGATATCCTTGCGCTCGGCTTCCTGCACCTGAAAAAGCCTGTCGACGAGTTCGCGATTCTCCTGCTTGACGCGATCAAGCGTCGCCCCGAGCGAATTCAGGGCGGCGGCGATCGATTGGAATTCCGTCGCGCCGCTGACCGATAGGCGCACCCCGCTCTTGCCTGCCTCCAATTGCGCCAGGCCGGACTTCAGCGCATCGAAAGGCGCAAGCGAAGAGCGCAGGAAGAGCAGCACGAGCGTCAGGAAGATGATCGTGACGGCGAGGCTGATCGTCGCAAGCCATAGCATGTCGGACCAGATCTCTTGGAGCTCGTCGAAGGGGTTCGAGATCACCACAATATTGCTATAGGCGCGCCCGCCGACCGTCACGGGAATCGTCAAGACGCGCGGCGAGGCGCCAACGAGCTTCACAAACCACTCAGGCACATCCTGACCGGAATGGCGGATCTTCTCCAGCCAATCGCGCGGAGCAGCCTCATTAGCGGCGAGGATCTCGACATCAGCATGGCGGAGGTTCCCCAGCGATGCGTAGAGACGCCGCAATGCGGGAAGCGGATCTTCGTTTTCGGGAAGATTTGCAATCGTTGCTAAGACAAATTCCCGCATCAATCTGAGATTGCTTCCCGCTTCCGCGCGCACGCGCGGGCCGGCGTGAAGAAGCTGGATTGCAAGATTGATCAGCAAGCTCGCGATGAGCACGACGCCGATCAATCCGCCCAGTCTTGCTTTAAGCGAAACCCCGCTCATGATGAACGCCCTCGTCTCCATGCTTAACCGTTGACGTCCACTTACAGTCGATTGACAAGACTAGCGGTTTTCACAACATAGGTTCAGGCTCTCAAACAAGCGAAAAAGGATGCGCATTCTCATCGTCGACGACCACCCCATGGTGATCGAGGGCTGCCGCGGCATGCTTTCGGGACAAAAAGACATCGAAGTGCTCGAGGCGCATGACGCCAATGAGGCGCTTGACGCCTACGCGTCCGCCGCGCCCGACGTCGTGGTGCTCGACATTAATCTACCCGGCGTCTCCGGCTTCGAACTGCTGCGCCGCATCTTGAAGCGGGACGCGAACGCTCAAATCATCGTTTTCACCATGAATGACGATCCGGTATTTGCGGCGCGGGCGATCGAGGGCGGCGCGCGCGGCTATGTCGCGAAGAACGAGGACCCACGCGTCTTTATCAAGGCGATCCGCGCCGTCGCGGCGGGCGAGCGCTATCTGTCGAACACTCTCGCGCTCAAGCTCGCATTCGCCGACCAGAGCCGCGCCAGCAACCCTCTCGACGCGCTGAACGGCCGGGAAATCGAAATCCTGCGCAATCTCGCCGACGGCAAGGATATGACGGAAATCGCGCATATTCTTAAGGTCTCCTACAAGACCGTCGCGAACAACTGCATCCTGCTGAAGCGCAAGCTCGGCGCGCGCTCGAAAGCGGATCTTCTGCGTATCGCCGTCGAAAACAAGGTTGCAATGAAACTTGCTTAAAGCAGGTTCCGAAAAAGTTGACACGATGAGAACCTGCTCAACGTGTGATGTTGAGCGTTTCCTTCGGTCACATGATCCCATGTGATCGGAAAGGGGCCGCTATCTGAATTGCTTCTGCGTTCGATAACGGGCGGCGAGCATCCGCAGCGCCTCCTCCCGTTCAACTCCGCTGTGGCGCAGATTGTAATAGTGTTGGCAAACCTCGCCATAGGTCTGCTTTTGGCCGGCGATCGCGGCAACTTCTACAAGCGAGTTGATCAGTCGCGCGAAGTCCTCGGCATGGCCGTCGGCCGCGAGCATCTGCCCGACCTGAGCGGTGCGATTCGCGAGCATGCGGTCGGACTCGAGGAAATGCGGCTGCGCCGAGAGCAGCGCCGCGCGTATGCGCTCGACCGCAGGTTCACGCACGCCGACGGCGCCGCCGGCTTCGCGTTGCGCGAGCCAGAGCGCAGGTTCAGTGCGATCGGTGGCGCGCAGCCAGACGTCAGCGCCCTTACGCGCCTCAGACTCGATCAGATCATCCTGTTCGGCGGCGCGCCGCTCTTCGCCGCAAGAGGCGAAGAGCGCGCAGACGCCTGCAAGAATGAACGCTTCGCGAAAGCGCATCGCCGATGCTATTTCCCTTCCACTTTCTTCTTCAAGCCCTGAAGACCGTCGCGCAAGTAGCTCGCCATCGCCGTGCGCGCGGCGTCATCGTTGAGGCTTTCCGGCGGCTCATTGCTGGTGTCGCCGCGATAGAGACGGCCATACCATTTCACCGCACTCCCTCCCCCTGACGCAGGTTCGATCGTGAAGGTGACGGTGTAGGAACTTACGGGCAGCGCATCCAGGTTGGGATCTGACATCCGCCAGGAAAGCTTGAACGCCGAAGCGTCATATTCATCGAGCCCCTCCTTTAAAACGCCGCCCTTCTTGAGGGTGATTTCGCGCTCCGCGCCGGCGGCGTCTCCGCCCTTGGCCGTCACGCTCTGAACGTCAGGGTGCCAGTTCGCGAGCCCGTCGAATTTGCCTGCCACAGCCCATACGGCCTTGGGATCGGCGGCGATGACGATCGTCTCGTCGACCTTGATCGGCGTCGGTCCGTGCGCGAGCGCAGGCACGCAAATCAGAAGGGCGAAGAGCCCCAGCAGCTTCCTCATTTGGATCTCCTTGGTTGGGGAAAGCGGTAGAACGGCGCGGCGCGGCGCATATGAATGAAAGCCTGCGCGAAAAAAGCTGCGGCGACGGCGATGAACGTGAGAAGCGAAGCTGTTACGCCAAAGAACGGGCGCAGATCGAGCGCCGCTTCACGCGGTCGGACCGAGGCGACCGCGGCATAGTCCTTCCACAGTCGCTTGCCGTCTGAAAGATGAGCGTAGGAAAGCCCGGTCTTTTCGGCGAGCGAACGCAGATAGTCTTCCTTTACAGAAGACAGATGCTCGACGCCGATCGCCGCACTCGCGCCGAATGGCGCGTTGCGGGCGTTGTAGCCCTCGCGCCGCTCCGCGCCTTCAGGCGGCAAGCCGAAGCGGCTCTCGTGCGGAACGTCATCGGCGCCGAGGAATCCAACCTCGCGGCCTCTATCGTCAAATTTCGGGATGGGCGAGAGCTCATAGCCGCCGACGCCAACGACAAGGCCGCGCACCTCGCCCACACGCCCTTCGAATGTCGGCGCGCCGCGCGCCGGAAGCGGCGGGGCTTCCTGGCCGTCGCTGAAAAACAGCAGGTCGCTTTTCAATTCTCTCGCCATATCGATCGCGCGGAAAAAGCCTGCGGATATCCGGCTGTCGCCTTCCCATGCCATGCGCCAGTCGAGCGCCTCAATCGAAGCTTGCAGAGGCGTGAAATCTGCGCAGACGTCGATCGGTTCGAACAGCAGGAATGGCCTGCGTTCGGTAAAAACGCCGAGCGCGACATGCGATGGACAGGGCAATTCCGCGAGCATGGCGCGTAGCGCGGCTTTCACGGCGTCGAGACGGCTGACCGGCCGGCCGGAGACAGCGTAATCGCGAACATTCATGCTGCCGGTGATGTCGACGATGGCGAGAAAATCGAATGACGGACGCCGGATCATAATCTTTGGCGCGAAGAAAGTGGCTGCGAGCGACAGCGTCGCCAATGCGAGAAGAGCGACGCGAGGATCGCGCACATCCGGGCGCATCACGGCAGTCCTTTCGGTTTGCCGGGAATATCGGTCCAAAGCTTCTTGGGATCGGCGCTCAGTTCATCGCCGCTCTTTCTCTCGAAATCCGGAAAATCCCGGACGAGCCGCGCCGCAACGTCGAGATTGAACTTCGCGTCCCAATAGTCGGGCGCGAGCTGCAGCGCACGTCGATATTCGCGCTTGGCGAGATTGACGAACGGATTGGCCGCTTCGAGTTGCGATCGTTCGACATGATCGAACGCCTTGCGCAGCAGCGCGTTCGCCAAGAGATAATGTCCCCGCGCGCGCGCCTCGATGCTCCCGCTACGGTCGAGCGCCTCCACCAAGGCTCGGGCGCGATCGATGTCGCTTCGCGCCGCAAGAAAGCCAACGCGCGCGAGAATCGTTTCCGGCCTGTCGTTCGCGTCGACGGCGACGTCACGGCCCTCGCGCAGCGCCTCGATCGCGTCATTGGCGTCGACGGCGCCGCGCCATTGGGTGAGGAATGCAGCCGTCGTGAGGATCAGCGCGAGAAAGAGCGCGACCAGAATCGACGATTTTGCTTCTCGCCAAAGCCCGCGCGCCTTGTTGCGCACGTTCGTGATCTTCGTCGCGAGTGGCGTCATCGCGCGTTGTCCCCGACGCTCAGCCTGACCTCTGCGAGCTTCGCGGCAAGGAGAAGCAGCGTCGCGGCGAGCGCGAGCGCGAAGGCCCACGCGCTCAGATCCGTGCGCGGCAATTTTTCGACATATCGGACGGGATGGCGTTCGAGCCTGTCGATCTGTTTTAAGGCCTCCTCCGTCGCCTCGGCGCCTTCAGCCTCGAAGGCCTGGTAAGGAACGCCGAGCGATTTGAAGAAGAGATCGAGATGGCGTTCTGGCGCGGCCTGTGGCGACTCATCGTCGCCGGCCGACTGGTCGGAGATGCCTCTGCTGCCTTGGGTGCGCAGGAACAGCCAGTAAAGGGCGACGTTCGTCTTGCGGAATTCCGCCTTTAGATCATCGCGCAGCTTTGGATCAATGACGCCGGCGCCGTCGGATATCAGCAGGACCGCGCGCGACAGATCAGCCTGGCTCGTCTTGAACATCGAGAGCGCCATGGCGAGCCCGCGCGCAATATTCGTATAGTCCAGGCCCGGACGGTCGATCGCGTCGATGGCGGCTTCGGTGGCGCCCATATGATCCGAAATCGGCGTCACCAGCATCGGCGCCGTCGAAAACGCCGCGACGCCCACGAGATCGTGACGGCGCGCTTCGACAAAGCGCTTGAGAATGCGCCTCGCCGCAGCGGCTTTCGACTCTTCCCCCCCAGACGGCGTTCGCCCCGCGAAGGTCTCGTTCATGCTGCCGCTGCGGTCGATCAGCATGACGATCTGCGCGCCCTCGGAAAAGCGCTCGACGTCCGCGCCTGCGACGTAAGGGCCGGCCGCGCCGAATAGGCTCGCGCCAATCGCGACGACGCCGCAGAACTTCAGAAGAACGCCGGCGACGATGGAAAGGCCGTCGGCGGGCGCCGCGAGGAGCGAGGGGATCGTCGCGCCGCGCAGGACGGAACGCAGCAGTGGAAGCAGCGCCAGAGGCGCCAGGAACAGCGGCTCGATGTGCTCAAAGCCGAAGCCGCTCATCCTGCGCGCTCCTGCCTGGCGAGCCTGCTGACAAATTGCGCGAGCTGCTCGGCGGCAAAGTCCTCCTCCATTGAGCTTTCGCCCCCGAAAAAAATCCGCCTCGATGTTTCGAAGAATCGCTCGAAGTCGACCCGCAGCGGCTTGAATTCCGGACGTCTGCGGAGAAACTCCGGAAGGTCGCTCGACAGCAAAATTGCGCCATTGGCCTGATCGAGCGCGCGATGCACCAATTGAATCGACACGGCGAGATTCGTGTCATCAGCGCCGCGCCGCGTCGCGATTTGGCGCGCGAGCGCTGAGAAGACTCGCGCCTGCCGTTGCTGGAAGGGCGGCCAGGCGCGATCTCGCGCGACAAGAGCGAGCGCCAGCAGGGCGGCGGCGCCTGCGCCAAACGCCAGATTGCGCGGCGTGGCCTCGTCAGTGAATGCCGACGAACCGTCGGGACGCAGATAATCCGACGCCTGCTCTTGCTTCTGCGGCGCAACCTCTCGCAAAGGAGAGACGCCAATCCTCCATGGGGGAACAGCGACCGTCTGCGCGCCTGTTGCGGTCGAAATGGAGAGTTCGAACCCGGGAATCTCGACGTCACGCGCATCGAGCGCGACATAGAAATTCTGATATGTGAGGTCGAGACGCCACAGGCGCGCGCCGTTTTCTGTCGTCTCGCTAAGTTCGACGTCCCGGAGATCGAGCGAACCGGTGAGCGGACCGGGATTGGGCAAGGAGGCGCGCGATAGCACGGCGTCCGCGGGGGCAGAGACGTCGATGCGGGCATGGATGAGATCGCCCACGAAATAGCCGAACGGACGCGCCGAGTGGATGCGCACCGCCGTTTCCTGCGCCCATGCAGGAAGCGTCGCGGCCAGCAAGAGGGCGATACATGCCATGCGCATCGCAGGCCTCACGCTGCCGTCAGCCGCATGCTGAGATCGCTGGAGTCGAAACCGTCCTGAATGAAAATCGGCGCACGGCTGCGTCTTGAAGACGCGCGGGCGAGATTTTTGCGACGGGACTGCTCGGCTTCGACCCAGCGCCGCTGAAGCGTGGGCCTCATCAACAGGAGCTGACGGCGGCCGCTCTCGCTGTCGCAAAGCTCCAGCACGCCCCATTTTGGCGGCGCGGCTTCGAGTGAATCGATCAGAACGAGCGGCGCGACGTCATGCAGTGAAAGTGCCTCGAACGCCTGCTCGATCAATTGCGCGGGCCAGCGAAAATCGGAAATGAGAAACACCAGCTTGCGCGTGGCGCCGAGCGCCGCCGCGGCGTCGAGCACGCCATTGGCGCTCGAGCCGCCGGGCGTTTCGGCGCCGATCCTATCGACGGTGGCGAGCGCCGCCCTTCTCGAACGCGTCGCCGGCAACGTCGCCCGATCAATCAACGCCTCTTTGAAACCGAACACGCCGAAGCGATCGCCGTTGCGTGTCGCCGAATACGCCAGCGCGCCGCAAAGATCGACGGCAACCTGAAATCTGTTGACGGCTCCAGCGAAGCCCATCGAGGCGGAAAGGTCCACGAGCGCGAAAACGTCGATCGCCGCCCTTTGCTCGAAGCGACGCACATAGGTTATGCCGAACGGATCGCGCAGCGTCGCGCGGAGATCGATGCGGCGGGCGTCCGGATAGCGCATGAAAGGCGCTTGGTCGCGAAAGACTCCAAAGCCGCCGACCTCGCTCGACGTGTGAGCGCCGATGTGGTTGGCGGCAAAGCGACCGCGCGGTCGATATAGGATATCGACGATCCTATTCATGGAACGGGCGTCGCGTCGAAAGCCGCGCGGCACAGTCGCTTGACGATATCGTCGCCGCGCAGAGCGTGGATCGGATCGACAAAGATGCGGTGCGCCAAGACTTCAATGAAGACGTCGCGCACATCTTCCGGAACAAGATAATCGCGCCCTTCGAGCCAGGCGCGCACCCGCGCGGCGCGCACCAGCGCCGCCAATCCGCGCGGACTGGCGCCACCCTTGACGAGACTATCGACGTCGACGTCCGGCAACGACACGCCGGCCGAACTTGGGTCGACAAGAGCCTGCCAGAGGTTCAGCACGTAGCGTTCAAGCGCGGCGCTTGATCTCACATGTGTCTGGATCGCACGCGCAACAGCGGGCGTCTCGCGATAATCCAGCGTTCCGGGGCTCACTCTCTCGAGCAGCGTTTCCGTATCATGGAACGCCGGATCGAAAACCAGCCTGCGGCGCGCGTCCTCATCATCCGGCGCGGCCATAAGAATTTCCATGAAAAATCTGTCGCGCGCAGCCGCCGGCAGTTCGAAGGTTTCTTCCCGCTCCACCATGTTTCGATCGGCGAACACATTGAGATAGGGGAAGTGATGCACGCGATTAAACGCCGACACGCTGCGCTCGGCCATCAGCCGCAGCAACAGAGAATGAACTTGCGGGCGCGCGCGGTTGATCTCATTGAAGAAGAAGACCGGCAGCGTCTCCGCATGGCGGAGAAGCTCGGATGGATCGACGCGGGGGCGACCGTCATCGCCCAGATAGGTATGATAAAGAATGTCGCTCGGCATCATGTCGACCGTGCCTTCGACACGAGCGAAATCGCCGCCAAGCGCGCGCGACACGGAACGCAGCAGCGTGGTCTTGCCGACGCCGACATCGCCTTCGATCAGCACATGACCGCGCGCAAAAATGCAGATCGTCACGAGCCTGACGACGCGCGCTTGCCCGATGACCGCCTTTTGAATTTCTTGTTCAAACTCAAGGGCGCGCGCGCGCCAATCGGAGAGCTTCTGGACGACGTGCAGAGTTTCGTTCAAGGCCTGACCTTAGCGCGCCAAAATAAAGAGGCGGCCACGATCTCGGGAATAGAGCCAATGCGCTGTTGTCGAATACGCCGGCTCCAGATCGTGGCCGCTAGATCATCGCGCGTGTGTCGCGATGAAACCTATTGAGCAATCTTGCTCACGTCATATTCCCACTTGCCGGTCTTCTTGAAGTTCTCGACCCGCTTCTTGTTTCGTTCTTCCATCGCCTGAACTGACGCTTGCTGCTTGGCGATTTCCTTGGGGTCGTGCTTGGGATCGTATTTCGACCCCTCGACCTTGTCCGGGAAGCCGGGCTTGGGTTCCCAGCAATTTCCGGGCGCCTTGCACTTGGTGCCGTCATAGGCGAGCGCGCTCCCGGCGCTAAATAGAATGCCGACGGTGAGCGCCGCGGCGAAATGCATCTTACGCATCCCTGTTTCCTCCTTTTTGCGAGGCTTGCGCCTCGGTGTTTGCGCCTCCGGCGACGGCGGCGTAGACCTTACTTCGCCTTCTCCTGGCACTTTCCAGGCGGGCTATCCGGCAGGGTTTCGTGACCCGCGTAGGGTTTGAAAGACTTGCGCTGAGCGTCCGTCAGCCAGGTCGCCTTTTCCGGCTCTTCCTTGAAGAGATGTCGGATCCAGGCCATGACCTTCAGCATCTCATCGAGCGTGAGGTTCTGGTATTGCGGCCCCATCGACGCTTGCCCGCCGCCATAGATCGTCGAGAACAGGCCTTCGTCGGTCTCGTTCTGCGGATAGGTCCAATAGGCGTCGTTGAGGCCGGGGCCGATCTTTCCTTCGGCGAGGTGGCCGTGACAGCCGGAGCAGGCGGAAAGAAAGAGCTGTTCGCCCAACTTCAGACAGCTTGCATCCTCATTATAGGGATTCTTGCCCGACGCCATGAATTCCTTGACGCCCACGGTGTCCTTTCCCTCCGGTAGCGCGTCATCAAAGTTCAGCACCTCGCCCGTGATCGTGTTGCGGAATGTGATCCCTGCGGTCTGCGCGATGGCGCCGAGCGCAACCAAACAGGCCGCGGCGCCGATGAGGGACAGGGAAACGCTTCTTTTGCTATTCGACACGTATTTCGTCCTGCTTTTTGTTTGCGCGCGGCGCATCATTGGGTGACGGGAAGAAGAGGAACGCCTTCCGCTTTGAGGATGTCATCGATCTTTGGCCGAGCGGCGACGAGCGCCTGATCGATTTCAGTCAGCAAGGCTTTGTCGTCGCGCCGCACCGCGACCGATTGGTCGAAGCGCTGCGGCACTTTTTCGCCATTGCTCTTCGCCGCATCGTCTTCGATCAGCGTCATCCGCAGCGGCGTCGATGACGCCTTGACGTAACGCGCGACGTCGGGCGCGAAGCCCACCGCCACATCGGCGGCGCCGCTGACCACCTCGCCAACCATGCGAGCGGGATCAATCTGCGTGTATTGATTGCGCGCCGATTTGAAATTCACCAGCGAATAGAGATAGGCCATATTGTCTTCGTACTTGCCCATATCCTTGAGCAGCGTTTCGCCCGGAGAGCCGAACGCGACGGCGATGTGACCGAGCTTCTTCAGACGTGCGTCGGACCAGGATTTAATGTCGAGGTCGCGATCGGCGCGGCTGACGAAGACATAGCCGGTGCGATAATAGGGTTTCGACGTCGCGACGCGCGGATCGCCGGCATCAAGGCCGATGACGACGTCGCAGAGCTTCTTGTCGAGAGAATCGCGCACGAGATAGATCGCCGGCTGCTGCGACCATACGAATTGGGCCTTACGCTTCATGGCTTCGGCGAGCGCAACGCCGATCTTGTTCTCAAGACCCGAGCCGTCTTCCATCGAGAGCGGCGGCTGATTCTTCGCCGCGCAGATGCGAAGCGTATTGGGATCTGACGGCTCTGCCGTCGAAGCGGTCGCGGCGTTGGAGACGGCGTCGCCAGAAACGCCGAGCGACGCGCCTTCTGCGCTCATGGCCGCAAAAGCGATGACGAGCGCGCAGGATGCGCCGACGGGCAAGCGAGTGAATCGCGACATGGGTTTCTTTCCGTGATCATTTCGATCGCCTGCTCGGACGCATGGGGGTGCGTCCGAACAGGCGTCTCGTAACCGCCTCAGGCGGATGCGATCGATGGAACGAGCGGCGATTAGTTCGCCTTGTATTCGCCCACGCTCAGATCGTCGTAGGGGCCTTTGCCGTCGAGCGAGAACACCATCACGCCGCCGCCCATCTGCGTGTAGTTGGCGAGCTGCTTGAAGGCGCCAACCGCGCCGAGGCCGGCCGTCGGATCCTGGAGATCGAACACGAGGCCAACGCCCGGCCAACCGCCGACGCCATACATGATGGCGAGATATTCGACGCCCTTGTGCTGATAGACGATCGGATGTCCGATGACGCCGGACGGAAGCTTGAACTTCCACAGCAGTTCGCCGGTGTCGCTATGACGGGCCTTGATGAAGCCGTCGAGCGTTCCGTAGAAGACGACATTGCCGGCGGTGGCGGCGGTGCCGCCCCAAACAGCGAAGCGCTCCATCTTCTCCCATTTGAACTTGCCGGTGATGGCGTTGTAGGCCTTGATCTGCCCGAGGCCTTCAGCCTTCTGACGATCGCCTTTCGGACCCGGAAACATGTTGAGCGTCGCGC